>CAYXFZ010000065.1:0-14800 GCA_964464385.1 uncultured Planctomycetales bacterium | reverse complement strand
AGCGAAACTCCATGTGCCATCTTCCCACCAAGTCATGGGCGTGGCGAAGGCGGCCGTGCTCGTGCCGTTTTCCCAATCCACACGCAAAAAGTTGGCTGAGGTCCATTCACCCTTGGGCAGAGGGACACCGAAGGTGGCCGGACCGGAGGTGCGGGATTGCCCATTTAGGGTGGCGATCCAAATGGGGATCGGCGTAGAAATTAAGTCGCGATCTTTGCCGGTGCGAATTTCGGGTTGCTCGGGTTCTTTGGCACAGGAACCCAGCACGACCAGACTAAGCAGTAGACAAAGAAAAGGGACGCGGGGACGGATCATGAAGGCGAAAGGGGTCTCTCTAGCCTACCGCCCAAACAGGTTGTAGGCCACGAAGTCCCGCAGGAAATGGGGGGGATCAGGATCCCTGCGCCGGAGAATGGCCCCCCGGATGCGGTCCAGGCTGCGAGCGCCTATGAAGACGAGGTCGCAAGCCCATTTGTAGAGCAATCCGTGATGCTTGCGCAGGTAGGTGGCCCGGCTTTCGAACCAGTATCGAGGCATGGGTTTTTGCCCTTCTTTCGCACCCGTGACTCCCGTGGCGGCACCCGCATCATGGACAACGCGGGCGCTCGGGAGGAACCAAGTTGCCAGCCCCTGTTTCCCGGCACGTTTGCAAAGATCGGTTTCTTCGAAGTAAAGGAAGAAAGATTCGTCAAACAAGCCCACGGTTTCCAAGACGGTGCGGCGAATCAGCATGCAGCCACCGGAGATCCAATCAGTGGGGTGCGCTTGGGCTTGCGGCGGGGGCGCGGGTTCCCAACGGGCAAGGAGGCGCGTGATGGGGCCGAAGCGAAGTCCCTCTACCAAAGCGGAAAGAATCGTCGGAAACCGAAAGGCGGATCCGCGGGGTTGGTCGCGGCCCACTTCGGTTAGCGGGCCGACCATAGCGGCCTGGGATTGCTGTTCTAAAAATTCCACCATGGCGGCGACGGCACCGGGATAAATCTCCACGTCGGGATTGATGAGGAGGAAGAAACGGGGACCATTGGCATCCTCTAGGCCGGGTCGAATGCCGATATTGTTGCCGGCACCAAAACCGACGTTGGTCGGATTGGGATGCAGTTTGAGCCAGGATCCCCAATCATTGGTTTGCAAAGCATCCTGCAAAACGGACATGGAATCGTCGCCGGAGTCGTTGTCAATCAGAGTTGCGGCCAATCCTGGCAAGGATGCGCGTTCTTGGGCCAGGGCCGCAAGGCAACGCACGGCAAACTTGGCCGTGCGGTAGTTGACAATGACGGCGTGAACGGGGGCAGAACTCATCGCAAGTGGGCGTCATCCAGGGCCTGCATGCGCAACTGCAAACGTTGCGCCGTGCGCGCACAACAGCGGCGAGCGAGGGCATGGCCGATCACCAAGGACAAACCATAGTGGCGCACCCGAAAGCGGAAACGGCCAAGGCGGTCGCCGCAAACCAGGAAAAAACGACTCAGTGCATTGGGCGGAGTGGGGCCTGCGCCGGATGCTTCGTAGCCCCGTTCGGACAAAAGGGCGCCCACCCGTGCCTCCACGAGGGAGTTTTGTCGGGCAGGGGAAACCCGCCAGCGCTCCACCGCAGTTGGATCCGGAGGCGGGTACGAGGAGTCCTCGGGATACCGGAGCATGGCCGGGTCAAAGGGGAGGCCGAAGAGGGTGCAGCAGCGCTCCAATTCCCGCTCGGGTTCGCGGATCAAGTCTTCGTAACGGATTTCCAGGAAAGCACTCGGATCCAAGGAGGCGGCGAGGTGGGCCCATTGTTCTTCGGCCTCGACCCAGCGGCCGGCCCCAGCCCACGCGTTGCCGGCCCAACCCATTTTGACCGCGGAAGGGGCCACATCACGAGGATCACGAATCAAGTGGATGAACTTGGCCCCGGGCAGAAGTTGGGCAAGCAAGGTAAAACGTCGATGCACGGTGGCACCAACACGGGGTTTTCCGGACCGAGTACGAAATTGTTCGAGAAAGTCCAGGATTTGCTCGGGCCAGTCCATCCCCTCGTGAAGGTTCAACTGGGCCAGGCGGAAAATCCGATCCATTTCCAACAAGCGAACTCTTTCGGAATGCGGAGGAATCTCGCCATTGGGCCCCAAAAGATCCAAGGAAAATTCAAACTCTGGATGAAAGGCAATGTCCGGATGGTGGTCCAGCATGAGGCGGAGCAAGGTGGTGCCAGAGCGTTCCGCTCCGACCAGAAACACCGGTTCCGCCACATTCATGGTCAGAGTGTAGAGTGAAGAAGAGGTATCTTCATGCTTCTCCACTTGCTTCTCGCTCCTCTGTTTGCCGCCCAAGGGTCGGATTACCTGCTCAAAGACCAGCTCTTTGGCCAGAAAGCGTTGGAGTTGTTTGGCTTTGCTTCTGCCGAAGGTGGTGATGTGAATGGCGATGGCCTGTCGGAGTGGTCCTCGGGTGCCGTGGTCTTCGATGCTCCTGGGGCACCCGATGTAGGTGTTCTCTTCCTCTACGGCATTCGTCCGGGAACTCTGACCGTGGAGCCCATCTTTGCCGGCGGCACGGCAACTTTCCATGTTCCTGGGGACACATCCGCCGCCAAATTGCACTTGGCTTGGTCGCGAATGGGTCGCGGCCCTACGGGTTTCCCAAATTTCGGTTTTACTTTGGATTTGTCCAAGCCGATTCAAGTGCTGACTCCATTCCTCTTGGACTTCCAAGGGAATGGCGCCCTTGGGCCACTTCCAGTGCCTCCGTTCGTTCCCTCCGGAACTTCGATTTGGTTTCAAGGCGTGGTGCAGGCTTCAGCAGGTTTGCCACTCACCCTAACCAACATGGTCCCAGTCCAAATTCTTTAGTCCTTGGAAACCCGGGTTGCGATTGTCGGTGGGGGCGCGGCCGGTCTGATGGCCGCTTGGTGGGCCGCGCATCGCAGCGCGGATCCCTCCGTAGTTTTATTGGAAGGTGGCAAACCCTGCGGAAAAAAAATCGTGATTGCCGGCGGCGGGCGTTGCAATGTATTGCCCATAGCGGTGGATGAAACGGATTTCCATACCACAGGGTCTCGCCATGTCGTGCGCCGCATCTTGCGCACTTGGCCATTGGCCGCGCAACGCGCATTCTTTGAAGAAAAATTGCAACTTCCGTTGATGGATGAAGAAGACAGCGGCAAAGTTTTCCCAGTTTGTGAAAGCGGGCGCAAAGTCCGGGATCGTTTTGTAGAGGCGGTGCAGGAAGAAGGCGCGGAGGTGCGCTGTGGTTGGCGGGTGGAACGCGTGCGCCCTTCGACTGGCGGAGGATTTGTTCTGGAGTCTGCCGACGGAGAAACTTTGCGGACCCAACGGCTCATCATGGCTGCCGGAGGTCAGGCTGCCCCGGCCACGGGTTCGGATGGACATGGTTATCGCTTGGTGCGCTCTCTGGGCCACCGTGTCGTGGAACCGGTTCCGGCCCTCGTTCCTCTGCTTTCGCCCGACAAGGATCTGCAGGCCTTGGCCGGGGTGTCTTTGCCCGTGCGCTGGCGTGCTCGGGTGCAGGGTAAACTCGTCGAAGAACGGGTCCGCGAGTTGTTGTTCACGCATCGCGGTTTCAGCGGCCCAGCTCCACTGGATTTCAGTTGGCGGGTGGTTCGCGAGCAGGCCACGATCCAAGTTTCTTGGGAGGACGGCAATCTGGAAGAATGGGAGGCCCACTTCATTGCGCGAGCACGGCGCGAGGTCGGCAATGCCGTTGCCGAATATTTGCCGCGCCGCCTCAGCGAAGTTCTCCTGGCTCGGGTGGGCATTCGTCAGAAAATGCGGTGCGGCAACCTTTCGCGTGGTCAGCGCCAGCGACTCCTTGCCCTGCTGTGCGACTTTCCCTTGATCCTGACTGGCAACGAGGGCTTCGCCAAGGCGGAAGTCACTTCGGGTGGGGTGCCCTTGGGGGAATTGAATCCCTCCACCTTGGAAAGTCGCCGCACTCCCGGCCTCTTTCTTTGTGGCGAGATCTTGGACGCCACCGGCCGCTTGGGGGGCTTCAACTTCCTCTGGGCTTGGATTACGGGCCGTTTAGCGGGCGAAAGGGCGTCGAAATCCTGACCTCTCCTTCTTCTTTGTGCGGCCTCTCCTCAGCTCACCGAGATCACCACGACCTATCAGTCCAATAACGGCCACTCCGGCAATTACTTTGACGTGGTTGTGGGCCAAGACTGCACCCTTGAATTCTTCCAGGGCAACTTCAATCCGGGTACGGGCGAAGTGGAGATTTGGTGCCGTCCTGGCAGTTACTTAGGTTTTGAATCTTCGAATACGGGTTGGACCAAGGCCGGAACCGCCAACGTGACTTTCGCCCTGACCCTGCCCATTATTCGGGTGGTTTCTCCCATCCTGGATGCCAGTGGCAACATCAACATGCCTTTGAGTGTCCCCCCGGGAACCTCGGGCCTGAATGTCTGGATGCAAGGCTACGATTTTGCTTCCGGCGGTATCTCCAGCGGCGTCAATTTCGTCATTGGCTGATCTTCGCCGGGCCTTGCACCGTTCCGATTGGGGTTTGCGCACCATCCGTCTGGGTTACAATGTGCGGCCATGAGCACCCATCGCATTGCTGTTTTGGCCGGTGACGGCATCGGCCCCGAGGTCGTTCGCGAGGGTCTGCGTGTCTTGCAGGCTGTCTCCGAGCGCTTTGGTTTCAGCTATGACTTGACCGACTATCCCCACGGCACGGATCACTGGTTGCAAACCGGCGGCGAAAACGGCGGCGAAATTTTTCCCGATTCCGTCTTTGCGGAAGCTCGGCAACACGACGCTCTTTTGTTGGGCGCCATTGGTGATCTGCGTGCTCCCGTAGGTTTGATCGAACGGGGCATCATTGGCAAGTTGCGCTGGGAGGGCGATCTCTACATCAATCTGCGCCCCATCCAATTGCACGATTCCCGCTGGTGTCCGCTCAAGGACAAAAGCCCAGAGGACGTGGACATGGTCATCGTGCGTGAAAATACCGAGGACGCTTATGTCCACCCGCCCGAGTTCGAGGATCAGGGTGGTGCCAAGGAAGTGGCCTCTCAACCCATGCGTTACACCCGCGCGGGGACCGAGCGCGTCATTCGTTTTGCCTTTGAGTTGGCCATGACTCGGCCTCGCAAACAACTCACCTTGATTGATAAGGCCAATGCCGTGCGTGCGCAGGACATCTACACCCGTGTCTTTGCTGAATTGGCCGAGGAATACCCCGAGGTCAAGACCGACCACGCCTACATTGATGCAGCTTGCATGTGGATGGTGAAGAACCCCGAGTGGTTTGATGTGGCCGTGACCACGAACCTCTTCGGCGACATCATCACCGACCTTGGCGCCATGGTGCAGGGCGGCATGGGTGTTGCGGCCTCCGGCAACATCCATCCCGGCAAGTTTTCCTTGTTCGAGCCCATTCACGGCTCCATGCCCAAGGCCGCCGGTAAGAACACCGCCAACCCCGTGGCGACCATCGCCGCCGTGGCCATGATGTTGGAACACTTGGGTGAAATGGAGGCCGCCACTGCCGTGGAAGAAGCCATCGCCGAATTGTTGCGTTCGGATCGCGTAATAGGCCTCAAGGCGGGCACCCACTCCACGAGCGAGTGGGGAGACATGGTGCTGGACACCTTGCTGTCCCATGCCGTCTGACCGCACTTTTGCCACTGCCGTCAATTGCATGGACGGCCGCGTGCAAGACCCAATCACCTCTTTTGCGCGGGAGCGCTTTGGCGTGGACTACGTGGACATGGTGACCGAGGCTGGCCCCGTTGCCGACATCAACGCCAGTGTGTTGCGCGATGTGTCCATTTCGGTGGCTGCGCATGGCTCCTGTGGCATCGTGGTGGCCGCCCATGCCCATTGCGCCGGCAATCCTGTCGCTGACGAAGTGCAGCAGGCTCAATGCCTTGCCGCCATGGACCTTTTGCGCAAGGAATACCCGCAACTGGAAGTGGTTCCCGTTTGGGTGAACGCCGCGGGCGAAGTCGCAATTTTGTCGGCATGACCGGCAAGGCGTATTGCAGGCACCGTCAAAACCTTGAACTAAGGCTCAGGGACTCGAACCGGGTTACTGAATGACCAGCACCTGAGGTTCGGTCACCAAGGGTGCGTTCGTGACATCCACGGCGCCTTGTGCAAACAGGTTCATGCCACGGGGCGCGAAGGGAGGGATGTTCCAAGTTTGGCCGAAGGAGGCGGTGCGCCAACCCACCAAGTGGGGGTTGAGGCCAAGCTGGAAGCCGACATTGTTGAAGGAGCCCGGGATGTCATCAAAGGAGACCAGCAGGGCAACGACTCCGGGGCCGGCCACTGTGATGGTCAGGGAATTCCCGGCCTTCGGGGTCGTGTCCGAGACCGTCAATAGCCCGGCGTACCCCGTGCCGGGAGTGGCCGAGGGCAAGTTGTCAAAAATCACGACTTCTTCTGAGCCTTGACAAGTCACGTACAACTTGCCGCCGACAAAGGCGACATCGTTGGGAAGGGCATAGCCCAGACCGGTGGAGGCCAAGTTGATGACCGAGATTTCCTGCCAGCTTAAGAGGTCCACCAAGGCAACCGAGTTGCTGGCCAGGTCGCAGGCCGCCAACAGCGTTTCATCCGCCGACACGGCAATGCCGTGCGCGCCACCTTGTTGGGACAGGCGAATGGTGCGCTTTAGATTGCCTTGGCCATCCAGCAAGTAGAGGCGGCCGCCCAAATCCAAACCCGACGCTACGAGATCGCCGTTGCTCAGGGCCAGGATGTCCATGCCACTGGGGTAGCTGCCGTTATTGTCGGCGGCAGCAAGAGCCAAGGCCCAAGAGTTGTTGCCCGTTGGGTCCAAGCCGGACAGCCCACCCTCCGAGCCACTCCAGGTCGCATTGTACTGGGTTGTAGGCACGATGACCGTGTCCTGGGCCATGACTGGCCGACCGCAGGACTGCCAACCGACGCTCAGGGATGCTGCGGTGTCTACGGCGTTGGTCGCCAAGTCAATGGCAAACACGGAACCACTGCCATCCACGGTCGTGACGTAAAGGCCCGGGCCTCCGGCCACAATGCCGAATGGATAACAACTGCCAATACCAAAAAGGTCCGGCAGGGGAATGGTGGCCGTAACGACCCCACTGGCCAAATCCCAGAGCGTGACGGATCCGGAAGTGGAGTTGGTGACGGCACCGATCGTCGGCAGTCCGGTCGAAGCGTCAGCGATCAAGACAATGTCCTCGGGGTAGAGGCCCACTGGAATGGTGCGCACTACGGTGTCGGTGGTCGTGTCAATCTCGGCGACAACACTGTTGTTGCCCATGAAGTCGCCAGCGACGGCGATCCAAAGGCGACTGGAAGCCGGGTCGGCCGCGAGGCCAAAGGGTTTGGCGGAGCTGCCGTTGCCCAAACCGGAAAGGGAAATGTCTCCGGCGAAACTTTGCGCGGAAACGGGAATGGAAGGGAAGAGGGCCGCGAAAAGTGCGGCGGAAGCGATGCGGAACATGAGTTCTCCTCCCAGGGTAGCCGCCTGGGGCGGGGGTAAATGGAGCCTCTTTCTGGCACGGTCTTCCGGCTTGCGCTTCGATCTACTGGCCGTGCCTTCCCAGGGTGAACCCAGTGGCATCCAAACGGCTTTCGTCACGCTTACGGCGGCGGTCCCGCGGAGGATTCACACCTCGCTTCCCGACGCTAGAAAGAATGGAACTTCCAAGGAACAGCGCCCCCTGAGGGGGAAGCGCAGGCACGCGCATCCTAGCAAGTTTGGGGAAGGAAGGGTGATTCCTTCGCCTACAAGGGGGCGGTCTCAGTCTACAAGCAGGACTTGCAGGCCGTCATCCCCGGTGGCGCTGGCCCAATCTCCAGAAAGAGGAGTGATTTGCACGCGGCCGGATCCCCAAGGAAGACCCACCATTGAATTCTTTGGAGCGACCAAGTTGAAGGTGTGTACTGCTAGGCCATATTCATTGACGGAGGAGCCCGAAAGAACCAAAGACGAAACGCCACAACCATCTCGATGAGAGCAACGTGGGCAAAGTCTTTTCCGGTATCGGCAGCGAAACTTCCCTCGGCGACGATTGTTCCTGTTGCAGAAAATTCTTCCGAGGACGGCAATAAGATTACGCCAGCAGACAAGCAGGAGAGCGAAAGAAATAGAGCGAGGATTTTCATGAGCATCCTTCTGTGCAGATAATTGTGATGTCGGAGCAGTTTGCCATTGTATCTGGGTCTAAAAAAAAGCAAGCATAGAAGCCATTCAGAACTGACTCCAAGTTCTCCAGGAAGGAGTTTCCAAAATTCAAAATCGGCTTGAGGTTGCGGAGAAAAAACTAGAGCGGAAGCATTCCTTTTTGTTGGGAACCCGAGGCGTTGTCGTCGGCACCGTCTCGGCCCGAATTTTCTAACTACCCCTCTTTGCTCTCGTATTCGGTTTTGAGGCCCTCAAGCACGCCGGGATCGGCGAGGGTCGTGGTGTCGCCAATGGCCTTGCCCTCGGCCACATCCCGGAGCAGGCGGCGCATGATTTTTCCAGACCGCGTTTTCGGCAACTCGGGTGTGAAGTGTACGGCCTCGGGGCGAGCCAGACCGCCGATCAGCGTGCCGACATGTTTGCGCAAAGTTTCGGCCAACTCCGGCGAGGGCTCGTGGCTACTACGCAAGATCACAAAACCCACGGGGGCTTGACCCTTCAACTCGTGCGGGACGCCAATGACGGCGGCCTCGGCCACGGCCTCGTGATCCACCAAGGCCGATTCAATTTCCATGGTGGAGAGGCGATGGCCAGAAACATTCATGACATCATCGACGCGTCCCAAGATCCAAAGGTTGCCCTTGGCATCTCGTTTGGCGCCGTCGCCAGGGAAGTAACAACCGGAAAAGCGCGACCAGTAGGTTTCGAGGTAACGCTCGGGGTCGCCCCAGATGCCGCGCAACATGCTGGGCCAAGGGCGCGTCAGGGCCAAGTAACCGCCGCCGGCACCTTGCACTTCACTGCCGTCCTCATTCAACAACTTGGCCTCGATGCCCGGAAAGGGGGTGGTGGCCGAGCCCGGAATCGTTTCTGTTAACCCCGGGAGCGGGCTGATCATGATGCAACCGGTTTCGGTCTGCCACCAGGTGTCCACGATGGGGCAGTTGCCGCCGCCAATGTGATGGTGGTACCAAATCCAGGCCTCGGGATTGATGGGTTCGCCGACCGTGCCCAACAAGCGCAGACTGGAAAGGTCGTGCGCCGCTGGATGCTCGTCGCCCCACTTCATGAAGGCTCGAATTGCCGTGGGCGCGGTGTAAAAGATCGTCACGCCGTACTTGGCTACAAGATTCCAGAAGCGGTCGGGGCCCGGGTGGTTGGGGGCGCCCTCGTACATGACTTGGGTGACACCGTTGGCCATGGGGCCAAAGACCACGTAACTGTGGCCGGTGATCCAACCAATGTCGGCCGTGCACCAAAACACATCGCTTTCGGGTTTCAGGTCAAAGACGAGTTTGGTGGTTGCGAAGGCGCCGGTTAAGTAGCCGCCATGGGTATGCAAGATGCCCTTGGGTTTGCCCGTTGTGCCACTGGTGTAAAGGATAAAGAGCGGATCCTCAGCGTCCATGGAAACGGGCTCACAAGTGTCGGCTTGGTCTTCCACGACATCCGCCCAAGAGACTTCGCGCTCTTGTTTCGGGCTGAGGGAAGAGACGCCTTCGCCGCGATTCCAAACCAAGACATGACGGACGGAAGGACAATCGGCAACGGCCTCGTCCACCACGATTTTCAAATCCAAAACTTTACCGCGGCGCCAACAGCCATCGGCAGTGATCACCAACTTGGCTTCTTGGTCCTGAATGCGGTCTTTCAACGAGGTCGAAGAAAAGCCCGCGAAGACTACCGAGAAGATGGCGCCAATGCGCGAGCAGGCCAATACCGCCATCGCCAACTCCGGCACCATGGGCATGTAAAGCGTGACGCGGTCGCCTTTTTCAATGCCGAGAGAACGCAGGCCGTTGGCCAGCTTGCAAACTCCGCGCAACATGGCTTTGTAGGAAAGGGTTTGCGTGTCGCCGGACTCGCCCTCAAAGTGAAAGGCGGTGCGCGCACCGTTGCCGGCCGCCACATGGCGATCCAAGCACTGCACGCTGGCGTTCAATTTGCCGCCGACAAACCACTGGGCGTGGGGGAGTTGCCAATCCAAGACCGTGTCCCATTTTTGGTCCCACTGAAGTTTCTCGGCCCAAGAGGCCCACCACCCTTCCCAGTCCGCATCGGCCCGCGCCCAAATTTCGGAATCCTGGGCGTTGGCCTGGGCCGTGAAGTCGGCCGACGGCGAGAAGCTGCGGTTTTCGTGCAGCAGAGTGTCGAGGGTAGGGGAATCGCTCATGACTTTTCTTTGCGGCCGCAAATACCGCGTTCGCTGGCCAGCACGAAGACACTGATTTCGCGCACGCTGGCAAGGTCGTGTTCGGCTGGGGCCTGGGCGGCGGCCTTGGAACCCTCGGGGTGACAAAACAACGATTGCAGGGCCTTGCGAATGGCCGAGCGCTCGTCCGAGGAGAAGCCGGCGCGTTGTAGCCCCACGGTGTTGGGGCCGCGCCACAGCACGGGATAACTGCCCGTGACAATAGAAAAAGGAGGCGCGTCGCGAGTGACCATGGCAGAGCCGCCGACCAAGGTCAGTCGGCCGATACGACCAAACTGATGCACTGCGGAGTGCGCCACCAGCATGGCCCCGGCCCCGACATGGGCATGACCCGCGACCGAGGCGCCATTCACCAAGACGACGTCATCTTCCACATGGGCATCGTGGCCCACATGACTGCCGGCCATCATCATGACTCGGTCACCAAGTATGGTGGCACCCTTTGGATCGGTGGCACGATGCACGGTGACGTGTTCATGCAGAATGCACCCGGCGCCTATGCGGACCCGCGTGCGACTGCCATCAAAATCTCGATCTTGCGGTAGGCCACCAAGGACGGCGCCACTGGCAATGCGCGTTCCCGGGCCGATGGTAGTGCGACCCAAAAGATGGACGTGCGGGCCTAAATGACACTCCGCGCCCACTTCCACGCCCGGTTCGACCACGGAATAGGGGCCAATTTCCACGCCAGGACCCAATTCGGCCCCCGGCATGACGACTGCGGTGGGATGGATGACGGGGTCCGCCGTCGAGGAACTCATGGCGGCAGTCTATCCCGCGCCAAAATTCGCCGGAGCCGTTAGGCTTTGCCCGTAGGCTTTGCCCCGTGCGATTGTTCCTCATCCCCCTGTTGGTCGCAGGTCTTGCGTCCATTCTTCCCGCGCAACAACCGATTCTTTATCGGGTGGATGTTGCTTGGACTCCGGAGGGCGAGCGCCTCGCTCCCGCCTTTCTTCTGGTCGCGGAAGGCAAGATTCGGTCCATCTCCTCCCGCGCCCCGCGCATGGCAGGGAAACCCATTCGGCTGGAGGGTGGTATCGCCCCTGCGCTGGTGGATGCTTGGAGCGGGCTTTTGCCCACAGATTTCTTGGCGTCGGGCCCCCGATCCTCCAACACCGAGGTGGCGCAGGGATTGCCGACCTCGGTCGCTGGCGCTGATCAGAATCTGAGCAGTCGCGTGGCCTGGGCCCGCCGTGGTGGTATTGCCGCCGCTTATTTGCCGGTGGGTGCCGGGGCCAATCTCGGTGGCTTGGGCACAGCAGTCACCTTTGCGGAAGTGGATTTGCCCGTTGCTTCTGGCAGGCCCAGTCTGGAGTTGCACCTGGGCAGTGCCACGACTTCAGGGGCGAGCATGCAGGGTGCCAGTGCCAGCATTGGCAAACTCTTGCAGGGCGCGGATGCTCTGCGCACCAAGATCGAGGAATATCCCGAGAAGGTAGAGGATTTCGAAGAAAAGCTGAAGGAGT
This sequence comes from uncultured Planctomycetales bacterium, assembly GCA_964464385.1. Lineage (GTDB taxonomy): Bacteria > Planctomycetota > UBA1135 > UBA1135 > UBA1135 > CAYXFZ01. Next base: position 3,004 of record CAYXFZ010000065.1, on the reverse strand, counting down.
ATCAAGAGAAGTTGGACAAGGCTCGCGAGGCCAAGGAAAAAGCGGAGAAAGAAAAGGAGGAGGGCAACACTGAGGAAGAGGGCGACAAGAAAAAGGCCAAACTCCCTAAAGCTCCCAAACCACCGACTCTGCCGCGCCTGAATCCTACCGAGACTTGGTTCCAAGAGGCCTTGGCTGGTACGCGACAAGTGCGCTTTCACGCCGAATCGGTCGCCGATGTGGATCGCATTTTGGAATGGGTTGACGAATATGGCCTGGATGTCGTCCTCGTGGGCGGCCGGGAAGCTGATCTGCGGGCGGATGCTTTGGCGGAGGCTGACATTGCCGTGATCCTGGCCGTCCAGGGAATTTCCTCCCGCCCGGATCGTTCCCTGGCCGAGCGCTTTGCACGGTTGCATGAGGCCGAGGTGCAAGTGGCCCTTTCCAGCGGCGGCTCGGATGACTCCGCCCAACTGTTGCTACTGCGTGCCGGGGATTTGATCGCCCAAGGCTTGGAGCAAGAGGCCGTTTGGGCGGCCTTGACCTCGGTTCCTGCGGCCATCTTGGGCCTCAAGGCAAGCCACGGCCAATTGGCGGTGGGTGCCTCGGCAGATTTTCTGCATTTTTCGGGGGCCAGCCCCTTTGATGTTTCCGCCCCCTTGCGCGTGCACCATTCTGCGGATGGATTCGACCGATGATCCTCTCCCTCCTCATCCTTCTTCTTCCTCAGGTTGCCGGCGGCGAGGAATCCTTCATTTTGCGGCCCGATGCCTTGCTTGCCGCTGATGGCAGTCTGCTTGTCGGCCACGGACTGTTGGTGCAAGGCGACCGCATTGTTGCGGTAGGGGAAACCGTGCCTGCTCCCCCAGGCACGCCCGAGCATCGCCTTGTCGGCGTTTTGGCCCCCGGTTTTGTGGATGCTTTTTCTTCGCGCGGGGCCCGCGGGCTGGATGAGGCCTCTTCTTTCATCTCCCCCAACTTTCGCGCTGCCGATGCGCTCAACGAGGCCGCCAAGATCTGGCAGCATCGCTTGGAGCAGGGCATCACTTCCGTGCACCTCGTGCCCTCCGCCCGGGGTGCCGGCGATCCCCACAATTTGGTCGCCGGTTTGAGCGCGGTCGTGTCCTCGGCCGGCGGTCGCGACAATGGACCAACTTTGTTCATGGATCGTGCTCGTTTGACCGTTTCTGCCCTGGAGGGCCCCGCCCCGAGTCGCGAAGGAGGTCCTGGTACCTTGGCCGGCGATCTCCGCGCTTGGAATGAAACGGTGCGTCCGGCCTTGGCAGAAGTTTTGATTCCCTACCCGCCCTTGGCCTGGGTGGATACGGTTGGGGCGGTACGCGCTCTTCGCGCCCATCTTTCCGAGGCCCGCGCTTGGATTGCCCTTGGAGATGTGGGTTCCTGGGGTGGTGTTTTGAGTGACGAACTCGTGGCCTTTTCAGCGCCGAGTGCCGGTTCCCTCTCGCCTCGCACCTTGGCCACCTTCGGCCGATTGCACCAGGCCGGTTTTGCCTTGGCCTTTGGTTCCCATGAAACTTCCAATGCCCGCAGCCTGCGCGAATCTGCGCAGTTGTATTCCCGTCTGACGGGGGACCCGAACGCGGCCTGGGCCACCATCACGACGAATGCCGCCGCGGTTTGTGGTTTGTCTGGCAAGCTCGGCGTCCTTGCCGCAGAAGCTCGCGCTGACATGGTGCTTTGGAGCTCCCACCCTTTGGATTCCTCCGCCAAACTTTTGGCGGTCATGATCGGCGGTCGCACCGTCTTTACCGCTGACTCCCACCAAGATTCCTGATGTTTGCCTTCCTCCTTTACCTTTCCCTTTGTCAGGAATCCCCGCTCGTTCTTGCTGCCGACACCATGTTGGATGGGAGGGGTGGCACTAAGCAAAACGTCATCCTGACTGTGGAGGATGGCCGCATTGATTCGATTCGAATAGGGGAGGCTCCGAGCGAGGCCATGTACATTCCGGGGGCGGTGCTTGTTCCTGGGTTTGTAGACGCTTATTCCTATGCCGGTGTTGGTTCTGGCGCCGCCGAAGAATCCCGTGAGTCTGTGCCGACGGCTTTGTTGTCCGGAACGGTCTCTCTGGACGATCCGGCCTTCGCTCGCGCGCTTCGCGAAGGCGTGACAAGTTCCTACTTGGCGCCAGATTCCCTGGCGGTGATTGCCGGCCGCGGCACAGTCGTCAAGAACTGGGGCGGGACGCCGTCCAACTTGTTTGCCTCAGCCAACAGTGCCGCCCGTGTTGTGGAAAGTGCGGCGGCTCTCAAGTTGACCCTGGGTTCCGACCCGTCCTGGCGCAACCACATGCCTTATGGCCAGCCGGATGATGTCTTCACGCGACGGCCTACGACTCGCATGGGCGTGACCTGGGTCATCCGTCGCGAATTTCATAAAGCCTTGCAATATCGCAAGGCACGGCAGGCCGGCGAAACTCTCTCGGATCCGGCCATGGACATTTTGGTGGCCGCCATCGAGGGCACTATTTCCGTTCGCGTGCAGGCTCGCCGCGCGCATGATGTGGAAACTGCGCTCCGTCTGCAACGCGAATTCGGATGGCAAAACCTCATGATTGAAGAGGGCACCGAGGCCCACTTGCGCAGCGCCATGCTGGTCGATGCGGGTGTGTCGGTGGTGCTGGGTCCAGCGACGGATGCCGCATGGCGTTCCATGCACGATCGCCCGCAGGTGGCGGAACTCCGGATGTTGGTCGAACCCCCGATTCCGCACGCCGATCATGAGGACGAAACTGTTCCTGGTGTAACGCCGCTCTCTGGCGTGGCCTTGGATGTTGTGCTGGCCGCGATTTCCCCGGATCAAGCACGGGGATTGTTGGCCGGCCGTACCCGCGAGTCCAACCACGCCACCCCTGCCGCCGCTGCTCTCCTTGCCAAGGAAGGCGTGGCCTTTGCTTTTGGTAGCGCCGAAGCCCACATCTCCGTGACCCCGGCCGCCAGCATTGTGGATCAGGCTCGGACCGCCGTTCGCTTTGGCCTGGATTCCTCCCGTGCCCTACTGGCCT
>CAYXFZ010000064.1:0-14951 GCA_964464385.1 uncultured Planctomycetales bacterium | reverse complement strand
CTGCCGTTGTGGTTGATCGCATTTCCTCCCGCCCAGGATCTTTTGTGGACGCCCCATCCAAGAGCGTAGGAACCAGGGAAGGGTGGAGTGATTAGAGTTTGATAGGAAGAAGCTTGCAAGAGCGCCTTCTTGCCTTGGAAGCCCGCAAGGTGATCTGCCACAAACTTGGCCCAATCTTCCATCGTGCAGTGCACGCGTCCTGCTGGTCCGAGGGTGGGGAGGTTGTCTCGTTCCGGGCCATTCGTGGCGGTTGGTTTGCCCAATGCCAGATGAGGCCAAGGTTGATCCACCTTGCCTGGAGTTCCCGTTCCTCCAAACCCGGAGTTCTTCATTCCCAGAGGCCTGAAAATCCATTTGTTCATGCTGTCCTCCCAAGATTGGCCGGTGATTTCCTCGGTCATGGCGCCGGCAACGATGAAGCCCAAATTGCTGTATTCGAAATGTTCCCCAAGGGCGGTTTCAGGTGCCTTGGCCAGAGCGGCCCGAACGATATTGCGCCGGGGGCCCATCCCTGACCCATTCCCATAGGGGCTCAAATCAAACAGATGTGGAAGGCCGGCGCGGTGGGAAAGAAGGTGAAGAAAGTTCACATCCCTCATTGCAGGATGGAATTGCGGACTTTCTTTGCGGTAGATCTCTGCCACGGTCGTTGTCCATTTGAGTTTTCCTTTCTCCACCAAGACGGCAATCAGGGTCGCGGTCATGGCCTTGGTGTTGGAGCCCAAGTGCCACTTGTCTTGGAGGCTGACCGGGACATCGAAGCCACGCTTGCGAAAACCTACGGCACCCATGGCCAGCAGACCCTCGCTGGTCACAATCGCCGCAGCTAGGGCCGGTACTCCCTTTTCGTGGCGCACCGCCTTTAGGATCGCCGTGATTTCTGGATCGCCAGCCGCCGGGATTTCGCCCTTCCAGGATTTGCTTTGGCCCGGGATCGGCCCAAGAACACCCAAGAAGGTGGCAAGAAAAAAAAGGGCCGGTCGGGAGAAGAAGTGAACCGACAAAACCCTGGTCACTGAATGGCGACAGCCAGAGGATTGGTCAGGCGGCCGGAGGCCCAGTCCAGGGCCTGGATCCAAAGCATGCGGTTGCTGGAGCCGGGAGGGAGCGGTAAGAAAAGGCGGGCCGTGCCAAATTGATTGGCCCGGGCAGGGGGTAGGGGCAAAAATGGTCTGGAAAGGGAAAGGGAGCCCCACGGGGAAGTTTCGGGCCCCGGGCCGGTCATGGAGTAGGCAATCCAAGCATTGCGTGCTGGGGTGGAGTTGGCAACAACAAGGGTCGCCATTCTGCCACTCACCAGATTCGTAACACCGAGGACGGGCCCTTCTTCCAGGCCCAAAGTGTGGTCCACGCCGGCGGCAATTTGCGCAAACCCCATGCGCTTGGGGGTGTCGGAAACCTGGCTATTGGAGTCGGACCCCCAGGCGGCAATGGTGCCGTCCATACGCAAAGCCAAGGAATGGAAATCTCCGCCCGCCACTTGCACAAAGTCATTTCCTTTGGGAGTGTTGGAAACTTGTCCATTGGAGTCGCTACCCCAAGCCAAAATGGAAGCATCCTTTTTCAGGGCAAGCCCGTGGTCCCAGCCACTGGCAAGGGCAGTGAAGTCCTGTCCCGTCGGCGCGTTGGCTATCTGGCCGGAGGAATCGGCCCCCCACGCCACCAAAGAACCGTCGGACTTCAGGGCAATGGAATATCCGCCCCCCGCTGCAACTTGAACGAAATTGTTGCCCGTGGGAGTGTTGGAAACTTGGCCCGTTCCATCCGCACCCCAAGAGGCCAAACTACCATCCGACTTCAGAGCTAAAGAGTGACTGCCGCCGGCAGCGATTTGGATGAAGTTGTTTCCGATGGGCGTGTTGGACACCTGTCCTGAAAAATCATTTCCCCAGGAGAAGAGGGATCCATCCGTTTTCAGGGCGAGAGAATGAGCACCCCCGCCTGCGACCAAACTGAAATCTTGCCCGGTAGGGGAACTGGAGACTTGGTTATTGAGGTCACTTCCCCAGGACAAAATGGAGCCATCCGCCAACACGGCCAAAGAATGTTGACTTCCGGCGGCGATTTGGAGGAAATCACCTTGGCCGGGAGTCCCGGAGATCAGACCAAAAGCATCACTGCCCCAAGATTCCAGGTATTTGCCCTGACCCGAGAGAACAGGAGTGAGCAGGGCCAAAATGAGGGCTACAGGCAACCAGGACCCCCAGGCGCGGTGGAGCGACTTTTCCATTCCCTACTTTATCCCGCATGGTAGCCAGGGTGGAGGAATTGAGTAGAGTTTTGGGCATGTGGAGACACCAGAAGCTGTCCGTGTTGGGCCTCATTGCCCTCCTTTGGGGGGCATGTGCTCCTGAGGCGCTCCCTCCGCCCTCCGTCCCCCTGAATGGGTGCTTGGGTTTCGCTTGGGGAGATGACAGCCGTTTGGCAGAGGAGCGCCTAGGGCCCCCTTCCGACGCATCCTTTTTGGACGCTTTTCCGCAAACAGAGGGAGGTACGACCTTGGTGGACCCCATGGTCCGCCATTTGGGATCCTTGCTGGCCGCCAATCCTTCCTTGGATTGGAAAGTATGGCGGGATCAAACATGGGAGGGCGCCCCGGCGACCTTGGCCCTTTTGTTTCAGGACGGACGTTTGGTCAAGGGCTTCGCTCGCGTGGATCGCTTGGAGGAAACCGCGCGCGGCCTGCGCACTCGGGTGGTCAACAAATTCAATCAACGATTTGGAGAGAGCACGAGATCCAAGGGCCACCATACTTGGCGCGGTGTGGGTGGCCGCGTTGCTCTCGAGGGAGTGCGTTCTCGCCACTTGGCCGAGGGCAATCAATTCTCCACACGCCTGGTGGGTTCTCTTTTTATTGCATGGGAGGACGAAGCATTCCTCATTCTCAACCCATGAACGGATCCCATTCGCGGAGGTTCCCATAACGACCTCAGAGGATTTTGACCTGGAGACGTTTGAGAACCCACGGCCGGGTCGCTCCTATGTCATCGAGAGCGTGGCACCGGAATTCACCTGCGTGTGTCCACGGACTGGGCAACCCGATTTTGCCACGATTCGCGTGCGCTATTCGCCAGGGCCACGGTGCATCGAATTGAAATCATTCAAGCTTTACTTGCAATCCTTTCGCAACGAAGGGCATTTTCATGAGGATGTGATCAACCGCATTACCGATCGTTTGGTACAAGCTTGCGATCCGCTTTGGATGGAGGTCCACGGTGCCTTTCATGTTCGTGGGGGCGTGGCCACTACGATCACGGCGCGCCACGGAGAGCGAGCGGGATCCTGGTCGGGCGATTAGTCCATCTTTTCTGCCAACACCAAGCGGTGGCCGGAACCGACCGCGAAGAGCAAGGGATCCTGGCGGATTCGCCAACCTGATGTCTTGGCGAGTTGCTGGACTCGAGCACGGGATAAGGTGAACTTTTCCCGCTTGTCGGAGCCTAGGGCTCGACGCCAGCGCCTGACGCGCGCCTTGAGCGATGCGTGGTCAAAATAAGTAAACACGGCCCAATGAGAAGAGACTCGGAACAGCTCCGCCAAGTGGCGCTCCCGCAGATCCTGATCCTTGAGGTGGTGGTTGAGACGCATGGAGAAACTCAATTCAACACTTTGGTCCGGCAATGGAATGCAATCTCCCAAGGACCGGAAGCGACCCAAGGAGGAATCCGGGCCAAACAATTTCTGACCCAGGGCCAACATGGCACCACTCCAATCCGATTGCAGGATTCGAGCGCCTTGGGCGCGGAAGGCGGGAAGGTAGCGGCCCCAGCCACAGGGGAGGTCCAAAACTAGGTCAGGGGTGCCCATGATTTCTTGAAACTCCTGGAGCAATTTCCGCTCACGACGATCCGAAAGGCGCCGATGAGATTTCTCGTATTCTTCAAGATATTCGGTGGCCCCCTCTTTCGAAGCGTAGGCGAGGAGTCGATCGGGTCGAGTCATGGGCGGCGGCAGGTGGCGAGACCGAGCAAGTAATACCCGATGCGGCGGAATTTTTGCGCTAGGCGAGGGCGGGTGCGCAGTTGGGCAAAGGTCAGCGGGGCCTGATCCTCCTGGGCGTAGGCTGCTAAGAGGGTGGCGGCCTCTTCTGAGGTAAGCTGGCTGTCCTGTCCTGCCAAATCCACCAAATCGAGGGAACGAACCGGGCGAGGCGCCGAGTTTGGCCATTGCAAGAGGTAGGGGGCATCCAACCAAGCGCATTGGGGTGGATCACCGTGTGCCAACAAATTGCGGAGCTGCATGCGAAAGTGTCCAAATCCGGCATCGTGAAGTTGCCGAGCGGCGGCACCGGCAGCCTGCAGGAGGGTATGGCGCTGCTCGGAGGTTCCGGGTTGACGTAGAAGCGAGCGAAGATCCTGGCCGGGTTCATTGCGTGTCACCAGAAGGGAGGCATGCAAGCACCCGCCTTGGCGATGCTCATCCCAACCCAAAGGGTGCGCCGCAGGAATTCCAGCGCCAGCCAGAGCGGTCAAGGCAATGGCCTCGCGTTTGGCCCGGCTCCGGGCGAAGGCGGCCAAGAAACGACGTTGCGGTGGGTTGCGATAGAGCTTCCACCAAGCATCATCCGCCGCGCAAGGGGCCCGAAAGAGGAGTGTTCCGGGCTCATCCTTGATGACGACCGTGCCACCAGTAGCATGCAGAGTCTCTGCGTCAGCCACCGAGGGCATGGTCCTTGTCGTTGTTGCGGTGGATGAGAACCAAGTTGCGAACATAAATCATGAAGCCCAAACTTTGACCTAAAATGAACACGGGGTCGGCCTTGAGGATGGCATAACTCAAGAGCAGGCCGGCGCCAGCCAGAGAAAGCCACCAGAAGGCCGTCGGCATGACACTTCGCCCGGCTCGTTCGCTGGCAATCCATTGCACCAGGAAGCGGCACATGAAGACGGCTTGCCCGATCAGTCCCAGAATGACCAGAGGGCCGAGATTGGTGCCAATTTGATCCAACCATTGGCGCAGGAATTCAGGCATGGTGGGTCTCCTCGGCAACTTCGTGACCCAGTCTCCGCGCTTGTAGCCAGCGAACTCCACGCACATCGGCCAAGCCGACCCAAAGCCGATTCCACACACCATATTTGGAAACACCGCGCGTTCGCGGACGATGGTGGACGGGTTCTTGCAAGACGCGAAGATTGCCATGCAATTGCACCAAGGTTGGCAAGTAGCGATGCATGCCGTTAAAATACGGGATGTTCTGTAGAGCTTCGGCCCGGAACACCTTGAGCGAGCAACCGGTGTCCTTGGTGTTGTCTCCCGTCATGCCGCGCCGATAACTGTTGGCGATTTGTGAGGAGAGGCGGCGCAGAAAGGAGTCGTGCCGTTTCTCACGCCAACCCAAGACCACGTCCGCGCCCTCCTCCTGGCCACGCTGCAACAAGCGCGGAAGATCGGCCGGATCGTTCTGCAGATCTCCGTCTAGGGTCGCGACCCAGGCACCTCGGGCAGCCCCAAAGCCAGCGACTGTGGCCGAGCTTTGGCCACAATTCTTTTTCAGACGCAGGCCCCGCACTCGAGGGTCCTGCGTGGCCTCCTGGGCAATCACTTGCCAAGAATCATCACGCGATCCATCGTCCACCAGAATGAGTTCGAAGAGGATGTTGGCCGAGTCCAAGGCCTTCCGCACCTCGGCAACGAGGTCGGCCAAATTGTCCTGCTCATCGAAGACAGGAACCACCACGCTCAGAAGGGGCGAAGCCGGCATTTTCCCCCATTGTCCACCTCCTGCGGGCCCCCCACAAGTCCATCCCCATGCCCACTCAAGCGGAGGCATCCCCCGGACCGATAAAGGAACGTGCCTGCCTTCGTTCCTCCCGTCCGGCGTTCCCCCTCTCCATGGTGGGGGCGTCAGGCGAGTTTTGTCCTTTTGGCCCTGGCTTTGCCCGTCCTGGGCACCCTGCATGTCGCCCCGGTGCGTGGTGCTTCCATGGAGCCCACCCTGGAAAATGGTCAAACCGTGCTCTATCAAGCCCTGCCTTTCGGCTGGTATGTTCCACAAAGGGGCGAATTGGTGGTTTTTCATGCGCCCACGGAACCGGGCCACCGCTATGTGAAGCGAATCGTGGGTCTGCCCGGGGATGAACTTCGCTTTGCAGCGGGCAAGTTGCGCGTGAACGGTCGATTGGTGACCCTCCCCGAGGGAGCCATCGAAACAGACTTTCGCCTGTCCGTTCGGGTGCCGGCCGATTGCTTCTATGCCCTCGGGGACCACGCCAAAGTTTCTTACGACTCACGCCGCCTTGGCCCCGTTCCCCTACGCCTATTGATCGGTCCGCTTCTGGGCTAGTTTGTGGCCTGCAGGGCATTGAGGGCATAGGCCGTGCACAGCACGGGATTGCCCTCCCACCATCGAGGAGCATCCTGGTTGAGCCAAGAACCATCCTCTTTCTGAAGCTGAAGAAGTTTGTGGCGCAATTCGTTGCGCCAGTGGTGGCGAGTTCCGTCGGCGGCAGTGATGGTTTCTTCATTCAGCATAGCGAGAGCATCGGCAACGGAAAGCAGGTAGTAGTAATAGCCTTGGAATGCGGCGCGCGGATCCCGCAGGGAATCAAAGCCTGGGTTGACTTCCAGGGTCCAATGGCGGGAGATCCAAGCGTGGGCGGCCTGCAAGCGGGGATCCTCGCGCTCCAGGCCGGCGAAGAGATAACACTTGAGCAGGGCATAGGTCATGGAGCCATAGGATCGGGCTGTCAGAGAACCGTCAGCGGCCGTGTCGTAGCCCGCTGGGGAATCCCCCGGCATGTAGGTGCCGCCGCCATCATTGCCCGCCCGGACTGGGGCATCATCACCAATGCGATGCCAAGTTTGCGGATTGGATTCGCTCCGGTTTTGTACGCGCTGGAGGAAGACCATGGCGCGTTGAAAGGCCGGATCCGTGCCCTCGGTTCCCGTTTCATGCAGGGCCTGCAAGGCGAGGTGAAGATTGGACAGATCCGGCCGCAAGTCGCCGCCATAACCTATGCCACCGTAGTAGCGGTCGCTTTCTGAATAGCCTTCGCTTTCATCGGTTTGGATCTGACGCAGAAAGCCAACGGCACGGGCAATGCTCCCGCGATCTTGGGGGCGGCGGCCCGTCGCTAGGGCCCGAATGGCAACCGATGTGGAATAGACGGGAAGCGATCCGCCATGAATGGAGCCATCTTCTTTTTGAATGCTGGTCAACCAATCCAAGGTTGCGAACGCAGCCTCATGAGAATCCTTGTCCTCGTTTCCCAAGAGCGCGCGCGCGCAAAGCGCTGAGATCCCAGGTTCTGGTTTGCCAAAGATTTCCCAAACTCCACTCTTGCCGCGCTGCGCAAGCAAAAAGCGTGCACCAGCGGTGTAGGCATGGCGCAATTGTTCATCCGAGGGGGCGAGGGAGGAGGTGTCGGCCCTGCTCCTGCGCAAGGCCAGTCCGGCCTGGGCTATGGCTTGGGCCCGCACGCTTAAAGGGGCCTTGGGGCGCAAGGCCAGTAAGAAAGAGGCCGGATTCACTTCCTTGGGCATGGGCACCAGACGCAAGTCTTGGCGCAAAGCTTGGATTTTGGCGGCATAGCGCTGGGCGGCCACGGCCTCCAGTGCCAGTGCCATGGCCCTAGCCTCCTGCGGGTTGGCGGGAGGATTGTCCTGCAAGAGAAAAAGGACGGCGTCCCGCACAAAGGGACCATCGTCCTCGCGGTAGGCCCGGGGGGACAAGGCCATGCCTAGGACGACGTTGGCCGTGTCCAAAAGGGAGCCATACGAACCATCGGCCTGTTGCTCGGCCCGCAGAGGGCCCAGCTGAGCGTCAAAGAGATCCTTCAGAGAGGGTTCTTGCAGAGTTGGCAAGAACAGGAGAAGGGGAAGCAAACCCATGGTGAGGGGAGAACGGCTCAGGAGCCGGTGGGTTCGGTGCCGGTGGCGGGTCCCAGACGCACAGCCGTGCCATAGGCCAACATTTCTGCGGCTCCTTGCATAACCATGCTGGAGGAAAAGCGAATGCTAACCGCGGCATCGGCACCCAAGGCCACCGCTTGATCGCGCATGCGATCCAGGGCCTGTTCGCGGGTCTCGGCCAGAGCCTTGGTGTATTCAATCACCTCGCCGCCGACGATGTTTCGCAAACCGGCCAGGATGTCCCGGCCCAAGTGTCGGGCCCGAATTGTGTTTTCTTTTGCCAGTCCCAAGCATTCCAGAATCCGGTGGTTGGACTGAGTGTCCAGAGTAGTGAGGATCATCGGTCTACGTCTCGTTAGGGGTCTTTGCGCAGGACGCGTAGGCGTTCCTGCAACACTCGCAGGAACAAGAACAGGATACCCAAGCCCAATGCAGCGATGCCAATGGCCGCGGCCAAAGCCCGTCCATGATGCAGATGGGCCATTCGCCGAATCCTTGGCGACTTCCGCTCATGACAGAATCCACCAGCGAAGGCTTGGCCAATGGGGAGGGGCGGAGGTCATGGTCTTGGATATGCCGGTGCGAACCCGTTCTTCACTTTTTTTGGCCAGCATGGGCAACCCTTTCCACTTGCCTTGCCGCTCGTTCCGCGGCACCCGGCAAAGCAAACCACGGCAGGAGTTCCGCCAGCCCAGTTTGGAAGGAGGCGTGGCCCGGACCCGCAGTCAGAGTCTCCACATCGGTAGCCAAGGTGGCCGGATTCAGGAGTCGGCCGACGTGTTCCGGGACAAAACACCGGCCGGCCATGAGGTTGATGGCGGAAATGTACGGAACGGAAAGAGCGTTGCGAGAAAGCCAGGCGCCCAAGCGCGAAGGCAAACGATAGACCACAACCGTGGCAACGCCGTGGGCAACCGATTCCAAGGAAGCGGTTCCGCTCGTGACCATGGCCGTCCTGAGTTGCGGAAGGACTCCATGAAAACAACCCGGGGCGCGTACCACGGGGAGTTGCGGATTCAATTTGAGATAGGAGTCCAGCAGGGGCCAGCAATGATCCCGAAGATGAGGGAGGACAAAGCCCCAGTCCGGAAACTTGGCGTGCAATCGGTGGGCGGCATCCAACATGAGAGGAAGGTTGGCCGCAATTTCCCGTCGCCGACTACCGGGCAGAAGACCGATCCAGGTGCGCTTCGGATCCAAGTGAGGCGGGTCCTCTTCATCCTTGCCCGCATTGGCTAGACCATCCCCCAAGGGATGGCCGATGGCCACGGCTCGACCGCCATGGCGTTGCCACCAATCCGGTTCGAAGGGCAGAATGGTCAAGAGTCGGTTTGCCAAACCAAAATCCCGGGCGCGCCAGGGTGCCCAAGCCCAAAGTTGGGGGGCGATGAAGTCCACGCTGGGGACGCCGGCGCGGTGAGACAGCCGCAAGAAGTGACGGTGGAGGCCGGGATAGTCCACGAGGACTACGGCGTCTGGAGGATTGTTTTGCAATTCACGGGCGAAACGGTGCACGCAACGAAAAAAGAGGGGTAGCCGCGCGGCCACGTCGGCAAAACCCATGACATTCAGGTCGGCCAAGGGCTCCCAGACTTCCATACCCTCTCTGGCTAGGGCGGCGCCGCCAAAACCGACCACTTCCAGGTTTGGGTGGCGTTTCCGTAAATGGGAAAGAAGACGCAGGGCATGCGCCTCGCCACTGGCATCTCCAACGGACAGGAGGATGCGGCGCAAGGGGGCATGCTCATGATCAGTGCCCTCTTCATCTCCGGGCGCGGTTCGCTCCAGTTTTCCAAAGGACTCTCGACGTCGTGCAGCGCCCAACAGGGCAATCCCGTGTCGTGGAATGGCAAGAGTCAAATCGGCGAGCGCCCGACCCATCTCGCGGCTGGTTTCCCAAGTGGCGTTCACTTCACATCCTGTGCGCAACGAAAGCCGATGTAGGGCAATCTTGCATCCATGGCAGGAAACAGCCAACGAAAGAGGGAACGACAACTTTCCGCCGAGTCTTGGAAACTTCCGCCCTTGACCACGGCCAAGGTCGTGGGACCAGGTTCGCGCACGGAAGTGGCACGATTGCGAGAACCGGACTCCACGTACAGATCCCGTGTCCATTCACGAACATTTCCACTCATGCCCCGAACGCCGAGTGGGGTCACATCCTCCAGAAAGGCCGCGGCAGGTTGAGCCTCGTGGGTCAAGGAACCCAGGAAATTAACTTCCGAACCGGACATACGATCCCCGTGGGGATACTTGCGTCCGCTCCTGCCAAGGGCAGCAGTCAACCATTCGTCCTCGGTCGGCAATCGTTTTCCCCGCCATTCGGCGTAGCGGTTGGCGGAGATCCAGGAAATACCGGTGACGGGATCCCGACCCTGACCGGAGGGGAAGAGGGGTTCGCCTTTCTCGCCGAAGGTCCAGTCGGCCGGGAGGTGTTCCTCCCGCAGGGCCAGAGGTAGGGCCAGAAGGAAGCGGGCAAAATCCGCCGCCGTAACCTCGTCACGATCCAAGTAGAAGGCCCGCGAACGGAGGAGTCGTTGCTGTTGGTGCTTGGAATGTCCAAAGAGATAGCCCTCTGAGGGCGGAACTTGAATGCGACGAGCTGGAACCAACACCATGCCCAAGGGGACTTTGTCGGCCCCATGCGCATACCGCTCGGGATGCCGAAGCCTTTCCAGGGCGTGAAAGGAGCGTTCCAATTCTTTGGCTGCCTTGGAGAAAGCTCTCGCTGGTTTGGATATTTTGTAAAGAGCCTTGTTCCAGAATTCGTGAAAAGCCCGTTCGCGCCACTCTTGTCTTGGATCTTGATCCGGCAGGGGTTCGCCGTCGGCTGCAATCCAAGCCCTGATGGTGTTTGGAGTTGGCAAATTCGTGTCTAAGAACCAAGCCTCGGTTTTCGCGTAGTCTTCGACCAAGGAGTCCCAAGCAGCGTCACGGGTAGCAAGCGCGTTCTGGAACTTTTGCTCCAGCCTTTCCAAACGTTTGGTCTGCGCATTTTGAGCAGGGGCGTCCGGAGGCAACGCGGCCAACAAGAATGGGGCGAAAAGTACGGCCAGCCGGGTGGTCTTTGTTAGCATCGCGGGCGATGATGGGATCGGATTTGGACTTGTCGGAAGGGCTGGAACCCGAGCGGATGCTCAAGGCCGACCATTTTGGGCAAATCGTTCTGGCGCATTCTAGAGGAGGGGATGGAATCCTTCGCAAGGTGATTCGGCGGGAGACTCATCATGCTCCCCTTTGGACCCGCTGGCTGGCCTTGCTCTTGTTGCGACGCGAGGAACGAGCCCTGCGTCACTTGCGGGATCTTGAGGGAATTCCTTCCCTGCTGAACATGGAACGGGGGCAGTTGACTCGGGCCTGGTTGCCTGGATCGCCCTTGCAAGAAGCCCCACCTTCGGATCCCCAGTGGTTTCTTGACGCTCGCAGGCTCTTGGCGCAATGCCATCGCCGGGGGGTAGTGCACAACGATGCCGCTAAGGAACCCAACTGGCTCGTATTGGAAGATGGTGGCGCTGGCCTGGTGGATTTCCAACTGGCTTCCGTGCACCTGCGGCGAGGCCGCTCCTTTCGGACCCGCCGCCGGGAGGACCTCCGCCACCTGCTGAAACACAAACGAACCTATTTCCCGCACTTGCTGAGTGCTAGGGAATTGAAAATACTGTCTCGTCCCAGTTGGGGTTCTCGTGCTTGGCGAAGATGGGTCAAGCCGACGTATCACTTTGTGACCCGCCGCGTATTTGGCTGGGAGGACCGTGAGGGTGCCGGAGATCGATTTCGGATCAAGGGCGAATCCTGAGCGCCCATTTTCCGGGGGGACTCAGTCCACACCCTTCAGAATGAAGCCGACCCAATCCTGTTGGAATTGATCCAAGTCAATCTGACCCCAGGAATTGGCCAAGGCCTGATCCCAGATTTTTTCCTTTTGGGCCTGGCGAAGATCGAAGCGGTTGATGTTCAACTCTTCTTCCGTGGGCTCGCGATTTTCCAGTTTGGCTTCCGCGATCCGTTCCAAACGAATCACTTCATAGGCATCCAGGAAACCCCGATGGAGGGTTCGCACGTAATTGGGGATAATCATTTCGTATTCACGTTTCCAATACCGTCTGTGCACATCCCCATCCATGCCCCGGCGAAGCATGTAAATCACGGACCAGGATTGGGCGTAGTGGGTGTAAATTCGCTGCCAAGAGGGGTGATCCATCCGGAGGAGCTCGGCAATCGGAGTAAAGGTTTCGGCCTTGACCAAGGGTTTGATTTCTTCGAGACGAGATCGCCCTCCGCGCCTGTAGCCCGGGATGGCCTTCTTGCCCTTGAATTCGAAGTAGCCGTAATAGTCGCCATGTCCTTCGTCATACCAACGATGGGCCTCTGACTCGTCAAAGAGGAAGTGGCAGTATTGGTGAAAGGCCTCATGCGTAACTGTGGACCAAGTAATGGCCCGGTTGATTTCCTTGTAATCGACGACCACGAGTTCGGTCGAAGTCGGACTGAAAAAACCCACGACCCCATTGGGCACCTCTCCGTAAGTGCTGAACTCCTGGCGGTCCTTGCAGACTCGGACGATGGAAATATGGGCAATGGCCTTGGATGGGGGAAAATCTCTTTCAAAAAGATCCCGGGATTTTTCCAGGCGAGTGACCAGTTCCTTGAGGAAACGCTTGTCCTTGGATGAAGTCTTGATGATGTAACGCTTGGAAGGAACCTCGATCACCTCCCAGCCCGATACCGTCCGCGTTTCATCTCTGGCGGCGGCCAAAACCGAGGCGTAATCTGTGTGATCTTCGATTTTGATTTCAGCCGTGCGGGGAATAATCTGAAAAGTATTGACGCACCTTTCCATGGTGCGTTCCCATTTCTTGAAATGTTGTTTCGGGATGCCGAAAGTCAACACGATGTCGCGGTCATCGAGGCGAAAGGTAAACGTGTCAAAACGGATGTCGAAATCTCCCGTGAAGGCGTCATAGGTCTCTCGGTGCCAGGGGATTTTCTTGGGGGTTTTTCCTTCTTCCTCTTCGGACATTTGAAGGTCGCGGAGGCCGCTGTACAGGCGGGGGAGGAAATCCTTCACTTTTTGGCGACTGGCTCCGGCGCCATCAATCAAGTCGCGGAGGCCACCCGTGCCCTCCGATTCCTTGCGGGTTACCGCAGCTTTTTGTTTGAAGGCGAAGATGCTCAAAAACAAGCCTACATTCCCGGCCTTGTTGCCAGGCAGTTTCGTGGACAAAATCGGGCCTGAGATTCGGGCGATCACCCCAAATTCTTTTGTGCTTTCTTGAACCGGAGTGACCCGCCATTCGTGCGGATAGCGAAACCGGTAGCCATTGTGGCTATCCTCGTGCCATTCCCGGCCAACTTTGGGCCTTTGGGCCTGACCTTCGTTGGTCAGGGCGGGAACTAGGGCAAGAGCAAGCAGGAAGGGGTGAATGCGCATGGGTTGTAGCCCTCATGTTGGCTACCCTCAGCCTAACACTTCGCTGGTTGAAGGATTTTTACTTGCGCAGGACGCAAGATCCGCCGACCTAGGCGATAGCCTGCACGCACCAAGACCAATTGAGGTGCATCCAAATCCTCCCGATCTTCCATGCCCATGGCCTCGTGCAGGCCGGGGTCGAAGGTGGTCTCCGGTGTGGGTTCAATGGCCTCGACTCCATAACGACCCAGGAGTATGTCCATCGAGGCATGAATGGCGGCAACGCCCTGTGCCAACCCGGCCGCTTGTTCGTCGCTTTCACCAGCCTGCAGGGCCAGCCCCAAGTGATCCCGCAAAGTGATGACCTCCAAGAACAAAGATTCCATCCTGGATTGAGTCATTTCTTCCACTGCCGAAGCTTGCTGTTTGCGCAGGTTTTGGATCTCGGCTTGAGCGCGCAAGGCGCGATCTTGCCAATCGATTTCTTCCTCTTCCACAGGTTCTTCTTTCTCAGTCATCATTATTTTTCCAAGTCTCGGAGTTTTTGGATCCACTTCTTTTCATCTCTCTTTAGTTTTTCGGGGACGCGAATCCATACGCGGACGAAAAGGTTGCCCCGACCCCCACCATGCAGACGGGGAAGACCTTGCCCGCGCAAGCGGAAAGTTTTGCCAGCTGCGGTTCCGGAGGGGATGGATAGCCGAGCTTCTCCTTCCAGGGTCTGCACCGTGATTTTGTCCCCCAGGACGGCCTGTGGATAGCTAATAGGAACCTCCATATAGAGATCCTGTCCTTCTCTGTGGATGTGCTCGTTTTCCCGGATGCGAATTTCCACAAAGAGGTCGCCGGCAGGGCCGCCTTGAAGACCCGCTTCTCCCTCACCACTCAAGCGGATTTGGGCGCCATCTTCGATCCCAGCGGGAATGGAAACCCGAATCTCCCGTTTCTTTCTTTGCACGCCTTGTCCTTGGCAATCGCCACAAGGTTTGTCAACGACATTGCCCTGGCCATGGCAAGCGGGGCAGGCCGTTCGTACGGCAAAGAATCCTTGTTGCTGGTGGACTTGGCCACGACCCTGACAAGTCGGGCAACTGCGAGGAGCAGTTCCTTTCTCGGCCCCGCTTCCGGAACAGCCCTCGCACTCCTCGCCGCGTTGCAAGGAGAGGGTGCGTTCGGTGCCCTGAAGGATCTCGATCAAATCCACGGCCACCCGGGCGCGGAGACTTTGGCCGCGTCGCTGGCCACCGGCACCACCACCGCCAAACCCAAAGAGGTTCTCGAAAAACCCTCCGGAATTCCCCCCAAAAATGTCGGAGAATTGGGAAAAAATATCCTCCATATTGTCGAAACGAAATCCGCCTCCGTCCGCGCCCACGCCAGCGTGGCCGTAGCGGTCATAGGCGGATCGTTTGCTGGGATCCGACAACACGGCATAGGCCTCGGAAGCCTCCTTGAATTTGTCGGCCGCCCCGGCGTCATCTGGGTTGCGGTCCGGATGATGCTTCAGGGCGAGGGTGCGGTAAGCTTTTTTAATCGCGTCGATTGAAGCATCCGGAGGAACGTCTAAAATTTTGTAGTAATCTGCTTCTGCCATTTCGTGCCTCATACAACTCAAAAATCCCCTTGTTTCCACTCGTTAAATTTTCTGTGCAACGCTTTTAGTAACCTTCCCAAAGAATTATCAGCTTGT
>CAYXFZ010000063.1:0-15086 GCA_964464385.1 uncultured Planctomycetales bacterium | reverse complement strand
CCCCTCCAGCTCGGCGTCGAAGAGAGGGGCGTCCCCGCGCACAAGCTGGCGGATCCGCTTTTGGAGCAATACAGTGCGCTCGAAAGAGCCAAGAATGGCACGCTGGAGGCGCTGGGGAAGAGTCAGTTCCATGGACATGGGGCCCGAAGTCGGCCGCGCAGGATAACGCTCCCCTGTATCACCGGCAAGCACCCCATCCCGCTAGGATGCCCTTCGTGGCCCCCTCCCGCCCCTTTTCCGAAGAAGCCTTCCTGGCTAGCCTTCCCGAGGTCCACAAACCGGGCCGCTATCTCGGCGGGGAAGTCAATCAAGTCGTCAAGGATCCCTCCTCTATCCGTTTGCGCTGGGCTCTCCTCTATCCCGATACCTACGAGGTGGGCATGGCCCACGCAGGTCTGGCCGTTCTCTATGACGTTCTCAACCAGCACCCCGACATTTGGGCTGAACGCTGCTTTGCTCCCTGGACGGATGCCGAGGCCCTTCTTCGGGGGCGATCCTGGCCCCTCACGACACTGGAATCCCGGACTCCCTTGGCCGCCCTGGACGTCCTTGGATTCACCCTACAAACGGAACTTTCCTGGTCCAACATCCTCACTTGTCTGGATCTCGGGGGCGTCCCCTTGTTGGCGCGGGATCGCTCGATTCACCACCCGCTCGTGGTCACTGGCGGTGCCGGCACTCTGAATCCCGAACCCTTAGCCGATTTTGTGGATCTCTGTTTTCTCGGGGATGGAGAAGAGTCCGTTCTCATGTTCAGTCAAGTGCTCTTGGAGGAGCGGCCACGCCACCGGCATCGCCGGGATCTTTTGCGCGCCTTGGTGGAACGCTGTCCTTGGCTCTACGCCCCTAGCCAGTGGGTACCCGAGTTTTCCGGCGACGGCTTGGCAGGCATGGAGGCCCTGGACGGGGTTCGCTCGCCCACTCGCGCCCTCGTCTTGGATCTGGAAAATGCGGCTTGGCCAAGACGTCCGGTGGTCCCCGCAATTCGCATTATCCATGAACGCATCTCCATCGAAATCATGCGGGGTTGCGTGCAAGCTTGTCGTTTTTGCCAAGCTGGGATGGAAAAACGCCCCCAACGATGGCGCAGTCCCGCAAGGGTCCTGGAGATTGCCCGCGACGCTTATCGAGCCACCGGTATTCCCGAAGTTGGGTTGACTTCCCTCTCCTCCAGCGACCACCCCCAATTGCTGGAGATGATGGACCTGCTTTCTTCCTGGGCGGTGCCAGAACGGATTTCCGTAAGCGTCCCGTCCTTGCGCGTCAATGAGGAGGTGCGCGAAGTTCCGCGCCGCCTGCGCGGCCAACGCTCGAGCGGACTCACCTTGGCCCCCGAGGTGGCAACCGAACGTCTGCGCAGATCCATCAACAAAAATATTTTAGATCAAGACCTCTACGAAGGGGCCCTCGAAGCATGGAAGCAAGGAATTTCCAACATCAAACTCTATTTCATGATGGGAATCCCGACGGAGACTCAAAAGGACCTTGCTGGCATCCTCACTATGGCAAATCGTTGCGCGGAATTGAGGCGGGAGGCTGGGGTCGGTGGGCCCGGCCGAATTTCAGCCTCCGTTTCCACCTTCATTCCCAAGCCCTTGACCCCCCTGCAATGGGCACCCCAGTTGCGGCCGAGCGCGGTCGTGGAACGACAAAAGTATCTTTTTGATTTGCCGCGATTGCGAACAGTCAGACTGAAATGCCATTCAGCGGCCAGCAGCTGGGTCGAAGGATTTCTTTCCCGAGCGGACCGCCGCGCCGGCACCACCCTCCTGGCGGCTTGGCGAAATGGAGCTCGCTTTGACGCTTGGGACGAACGCATCCGATTGGACGCTTGGCAGGTAGCTTGCCAAGAAACGGGCTATGGACCGGAACAGTCGGCGTGGCGACCCCGACCTAAAACGGAAGTTCTTCCATGGGACCATTTGGACTTGGGCGTTTCGCGAGAGCACTTGCTTGAGGAATGGGATCTGGCTCACACAGGGCAAGCGACGCCGCATTGCCAAACGGAAGCCTGCAGTCAGTGCGGATTGAATCCCCAAGGCTGCGCCGACATCAAGTTGGATTCGGGCCTCTTTCCTCGAAAAAAGAGGGCCCAACCAGCCGGTCAATCCCCGACGGGAAAGCCCAAGACTAGGGCCACTTCGGGCCAGGCCTGAAAACTGTTGAGCCCCTCTTCAAAAACGGGTTGTCCACTCGTCCGCGACTGCAAAAAAGGAAGTTGTGCTGCTTGGGCGGCACGCCAGTCCTCTTGGTGATCCCCAATCATAAGGCCGGGCCCCCACCGTGCCCGCAGAGCCACCAAAACGGGGGCCTTTTCCATGACCCCGTGGATTTCGTCCGCGATCAAACCGACGCGTTGCACATCCCGCTCAATGACATCCTGGTCGGCGTGGCTGACAATGCAAAGGTAAAGTCCCAAGGAACGGATTTTGGTAAGAGCATCCACGGCCCCGGGAAAACCCTCGCGTCCAAAGAAAGGAACCACGGTCCCGTTCCAATCCACGGCAAGGAAGGCAGGGCGATCCACGGGGGCCAAGCCTACAAAACCTCCCTGCTTACCGTATTGTGCTGGTCGTGTTTCTCCTCCTGCTTCCCCTCCTGCAATCCCCGGACCTAGACTCGGTGGACCCCGCCCGAATTCGGGCCTCGCTTCGAAGCCTCTGCGCGGAACCCCGCCTCGCAGGATCGCCTGGCGCCGAACGGGCGGCCAATTTCCTGTCCACCCGACTCGCATTGGCGGGTTGGACCGTGGAGCACGCTAGGTATCTGGCCCACCTGCCACGACAAACCGACGCCGAGCTAGCCCTCCTGCACGAAGACTCCACGCGGACCCTGTTCGATTTGGCAGAACACGGCTATCCCCAGGATCCAAGATCTCGGGAAAAGAGCATCCCGCCCATGCACGGACTGACCCACCCAGGCCAAGTGCGTGGACAAGTGATCTTCGCCGGCCGTGGGCTCGCCGAAGACTTTGAGATTCTCCGGACCTCGGGCATCAACCCGGCCGGCACCATTGCCCTTATCCGCTACGGTGGTCTCTACCGAGGGGCCAAGGTCAAAAATGCGGAGGATGCGGGTTGTGTCGGGGCCCTCCTTTATTCCGACCCCGAGGACGACGGCAAGGCCCGCGGCGCCCCTCTTCCCCAAGGCCCCTGGCGCCCGAGCAACGGCATCCAGCGGGGCTCTGTTTTTCTGGGAAAAGGAGAGGCCCGCACTCCGGGATGGGCGGCCACCGTGGATGCGCCTCGCCTCGGCTTGGCCGAAGCCCCGGGACTGGTAGGCATACCCAGCCTGCCGATTTCGGCCGACAATGCTCAAATTCTGTTCGGTGAGTCCGGTCGCCCGGGTGCCCCCTCTGCCCTGAAAGCCCGCGTGGAATTGCGCATTGAGCAGGATCCTGCTCCGGTCTGGGTGGACAACATCTTGGTCCGCATTGAGGGGGCGGTCGCTCCAGACGAATGTATTTTGGCGGGCGCCCACCGAGACTCCTGGGTATTCGGCGCCGCTGACAATGGGTCTGGAATCACCGTTCTCTTGGAAACTGCGAGGATTCTCGGCGAGGCCCTCCGCCGCGGTTGGCAACCGGAAAGAACCTTGATTCTGGCCTTCTGGGACGCCGAAGAATGGGGCTTGGTGGGTTCTACCGAATGGGTCGAGGAAAACCGGGCCCAGCTGATCGCCCGGGCCGTGGCCTACGTCAATCTGGATTCCATCGCCAGCGGTCCGAACTTTGGCGCTTCCTGTTCGCCGGGCTTGGCCTCTTCTTTGGCCGCCAGTTGTATCGCCGAAGGTCTGAAACCCCCGCAAAATCTAGGCACCCCATCCGGAGGAGGCTCCGACCATGTCCCTTTCGCCGAGTTGGCCGGGGTGGAAACGGCTGCCTTCGGATTCCATGGTGGCAATGGCACGTATCACTCGGCTTACGACACCCCGTATGCGGTGGAACGCTTCCTGGATCCAGACTTTGTCTTTCATGCCAAGGCCAGCCGACTCCTCCTGCGTTTTCTGACCCATCTGGCCGACGCCGGAACCCCGGTGGACGGCGCTCGGGGTTGGACTGCCCGTGCCGTGGACGCTGCGATTCAACTCCAACTCCCCGATTCCTTGTATGCGCCCTTGGTGGACGCCTCTTACCGACTGCAGGAACGGGTCAGCACTTCTTCCCTCCCCCATCCGCACCGCTTTCCACGCCTTTTTCTACCCGCAGGATCCAAGAGTCGTTCCCTGCTCTTTGGCGCTTCGGGTTATCAATCCTCCTGGTTTCCTGAGGTTGCCAAGGCTCTTGCCGAGGGAAACGACCCGGAAGATGCCGTGAAACGCATCTTGGCCGCCCTGCGCCGTGCCGAGAAAGTGCTCGAAGTCAGCTCCCCCTAAGGGCAACTTAAAACGAGAGAATCGTTTCGAAGAAGAGCCAAGTTTGAGTTTCGGAATTCGGAGCGAAAACATCTCCAGGAGAGAAGGTGCCAAGGCCTAGCCACAAGTCCAGACCCTCCGCCAAACTGCCCTTCAAGACAAAATCCAATTCCGTTCCCAAGCTATTCCCACCGGCAAGCGCCCAAGCTCCGGCGCCGGGACCCAAGACAGGATCCGTCCCCGACTCCGCCAGCGTCATGGAATGCAATTCAAGACGGGCCGTCCATTTTCGTTGCACCTGCCAAGTCCCAAACAGGGACAAGTCCATCAAGTTACTCCAGTCGGCCACTGCCATGAAACCCTGATGGAGAAAGGTGGAATTCCAGAGAGGGAGAAAACCGTCGGCACCATCGGCCGGCCCGGAAGCATAGTCCAGGCCAGCACCCACCCGCATGCGGGGGAAAAAAGGGTAGTCGGCTTGCAGAGCTAGGGCAGTTCCGGACGCGTCTCCACCCGAGTGCGTTCCGGACTGCATCGCAATTTCCGCATTCCAGGCCACACCTCCGGCCAATTGGTCCTCCAGCAGGACCCCAAAGGTCGTGTCCTGGGTATCGCCATCGTCACGACGCATGAGGACATAGGCATCAGCGGGACGGCCAAGGACTTCGCCCTCACCGTAAACACCAGCAAGGCGATCGTTAGGGTGATCTCCCCCTTGATCGCGGACGGCCCAAGCGGTGAATGCATCCGCCTCCCAGCCGGCCAACTGGAAGTTCCCAAGAACACCATCAAAGGCAACGCCGGGAATAGTCCACTCTCGGGCGGAAAGCATGCGTTTGCGACCGTAAGACAATTCAAATCGCCCAAAGCGAAGGTCCAGACCGAGGTCGGCAACATTGTCCACTTCGATCCAAGCTTGGTGCAATCCCGTGGTAGTGGGTTGGCCTGCCAGGGAGCCGGAAATCTGGAGTTCGCTGTATGCACGCCATTCCGGCCCCGAATCCAATGCGCCATGAATCCGCAAACGAGTCCGTTCGGCAGCCCTGCCGGCCCGAGAAGCGGGCGCGGGCGAGCGAGATTCGAGGCCCAAGCGAACATCCAAACCCGTCACGAGAGGAGAGGCGGCCTCCTGCGGCAAAGCCGAGGGAGTCAGGCTCAGAAAAAAGAGAAGAGGAGAAAGCATGGCTTAGAACTCCAAGCGCACTTGAAACCAAATCCAGGTTTGGGAATCCCCACCGGCGATGGCATCTCCGGCAAGAAATTCGCCGACTCCCAGAGTCGTGACAACGCCAGGAGCAAAGCGGCCTTCGGCCCAAAGATCAATCTCAGTACCGATGGATGTGCCCGTGCCGCTGACGGCCGACCCCGCGCCCTCGCCAAAGGAAACCGGCGATCCCGCTTCGACGCGACTCAAAAGATGCAAGGCACCTCCATATTCCCATCGGCTCCCGACCTTGTACCCAGCTCGAATGGAAATGTCGGAGAGGTTGGCCCACTGCACAATATCCATCAGACCGTGGTAGTTGTGAGAGTCCTCTGAAAGGGGAACAAAGCCGGCATCGGTGCCATCGCCACCCGAGGCGTATTCATAAGCACCCCCCACGGTAATGCCATCATCCAGCGCATAATCCCCACTGAGCGCAAAGGCGGTTCCGGAAACATCTTGGCCATCGTGGGTGCCGCTTTGCAGGGCAAATTCCACATCCCAGTCCACATCAAAGTAACGGAGAGCAGCCCGACCGCCAACGGTCTGGTCGTCGAAGTTCGGGGTCCCAGGCCCGGTGCGCCGCATCAGAAAATACCCATCCAACTCCGAAAGAAAATCCAAGGAAGTGGAAGCATAAACCCCAGCCAAAAGGTCTTCGGCACCAATCGCGCCCTGATTCACAACAGGTCGCGCAGCCAAAACAGCAAGATCCACCTGATCAATTTTTGCGGTGATTCGGGCCCCATCCCAAGAGCGGCCTTGGTCGTCCCAATCCAGCGAAGAGAGCATTCGGCCCTTGCCATAGTCAAACTGCAAGCGACCCAATTCGAGATCGAAGAGGCCATGAAACAAATGATCCATGCCCAGACTGAGGTGATGCAAGTCGGTCAGCGAAACGCCGCCATGGTCGGCGATGACTTCCTGCAACACTACCTTGACTCGGTTGTACCGATCCACTTTGGCACCAAAACCAAAACGCAAGCGCGCCGAAGACAAGGAAACATCGTCGCCACCTGCCGTGAGGGAGGCGAGAGTTCTGTACTGAGTCCGCAAGCGAATGTCGCCGGACACGGAAAGAGCGTTGTCTTTGACGATCGGACGAGTCGGCAAGTCCGCTAGGTCGGGCTGTTGCAGAGCGAAGGAAGAAGCCAGGAAGAAGGGAACAGCGAGGTGGAACATTGGGTCAGGAAGGAGAGGAAGTATCGGGGTCCAAAGATCCGGTCTGCAGACTTCGGTGAACAAATTTTCCCAAGAGATCGCCCTCAAGATGGACAGGATCTCCATGGCCAAGTTGGGACAAAGTCGTGCGGTCTAAAGTTTCGGGAATGAGAGCGACGGAGAAGGAGGAGGGGGGCTCGAGGGAAGCGACAGTCAGACTAACTCCATCCACGGTGACCGAGCCCTTGGGAACCAAAAGATGGGCAAGGGTCGGCGGGGCCGAAATGGTCAACATCGTCCAAGGATCCTGCTGGTCCAACCCCTCGAGTCGGCCTAGCCCATCCACATGACCCGTCACAAAATGGCCGCCCAAGCGATCGCCCAAGCACAGACTCAGTTCCAGATTGAGGAGATCGCCCATGACAAGCCCAGAAAATCGGGTTTTGGTCAAAGTTTCGGGGGAAACCTCAAAATCTGCAACGGACTCGGCCAAAGCTGCCACAGTCAAACAGGCGCCGGCAACGCAGATGGAATCCCCCACCCCGACCTCGGCCGAGAGGGTTCCTAAATCCACCCGTAGACGCAATCCCTCTGCTAGGGACTCGGACGCAACGAGAGGTCCGGTGTGGGTGACGATGCCGGCAAACACGGGCCTGATTTTGGGCTTTTCCACCCCTGGCGTCCAGCCCTGCTGACCTTGTGCCTTTGCCGGGGCGCAAGTATCCTGTGCGGCCTTTCCCGGAGGACCGGGAATGCTCGAGTTTCATCTCCTGACCCTCTTCCCCGAGGCGATGGAGGGCTACCTCCGGACCAGCATCTTGGGTCGGGCGCAACGGGCTGAAAAGCTCGCCGTCCATGTGCTGGACTTCCGAAAGTTTGCCCGAAATCGTCACCGTACTGTAGATGACCGCCCTTTTGGGGGCGGTCCGGGCATGGTCTTGAAACCTGAGCCGATCTTTGAGGCTGTCGAGTGGGTGGAACAAGAGTTCGGCCCCTGCCAAAAAATCCTGCCGACACCCGTCGGTCGCCCCTTCCGCCAGGAATGCGCCCGACAATTGTCCGCACATCCACGGTTGCTCTTCCTTTGCGGCCGCTACGAGGGTTACGACGAACGCATTCGTCAAGGTTTCGACTGGCTCGAAATCTCCTTGGGGGATTTCGTCCTTTGCGGCGGAGAACTCCCCGCCCTCGCGATTGTGGAATCCGTCGCCCGACTTGTTCCCGGAGTCCTCGGTGACGACCGTTCTGCGGAACAAGAATCATTCGTGGATCCCAACTTGCTCGACCACCCCCATTTCACCCGGCCCGCCGACTTTCGCGGCATGCAGGTTCCCTCTGTTCTTCTCAGTGGGGACCACCAGAAAATCGCGAAATGGCGCAAGGAACAAGCTCTCCAGCGCACGCGGGAGAACAGGCCGGACCTTTGCCCCGATGCCGAGGCCTGATAGCCCGGCCCCAGCCCCAACTCAACATGGACATCATCCGCGAAATCGAAAACCAACACATGAAAGACGAAACGCCCTCCTTCAAGGTCGGCGATTTTGTCAAAGTGGATTTTATGATCCGGGAAGGCAAGGACGAACGTATCCAGCCATTCATCGGTCAAGTCATTCGTTTTGCCGGTAGCGGCATCCGCAAGTCGTTCACCGTCCGAAGAATCGTTCAGAATGAAGGCGTCGAGCGCACCTTCCCCCTGCATAGCCCCAAAGTGGTGAATGTCACGGTCCAGCGCGGACCCAACCGCAAACCACGGCGAGCACGCCTTTACTTCCTGCGCGATCGCGCTGGCAAATCGGCCTACCTCTAGGCCTCTACCTCAGGTCCTCCAACCCCGAGCGCCCTTTCTGCGCCGACCATGGTTCCGAATCTCACTCGCAAGATCTTTGGCATTGTCGCCCTTTCCGGGCTGGCAATCTGGTCCTTCCTCAGTTTCCCGGTCAATCTTGGCCTCGACCTCCAAGGCGGCGCCCGCATTGTTTATCGCCTTGATTTCGACAAGGCGGTGGAAGAAGGTCAGATCTCCGCCAACGAAGATCGGACTTTGGTCCTCCAGGACACGATTGCCATCTTCCTCAAGCGCTTGGATGGTTCCGGATTGGTGGATGTCCCCATTTATCCGCAGGGCGAAGACGGCATCGTCATTGAAATGCCCGGCAAGGACGCGGAAGTCATTGACGCCGTCAAGAAAACCATCGTCAACCAGGGCAGTTTGCAGTTCCGCATTGTGGCAGATGCCACAGACGATTTGGCTATCACCGAGGAAACCGAAAAGTACCGCACTTGGCGTGCTGGCAACCCCGAGGAACAAGTCACGGCTTTCAATCGGGTTGCGGAGGGCGAGGGTGGCCCCCGCACTGGCCTGATCTGGGTCGGCGTCAACGGGGAATCCGCCGACACGGCGGCTGCCCCCGGCCTGGATGCCACCGTTCTTCGGGACGAAGATGCCATCCGCGGAACGGAGTCCGGCTCCCCTCTCTCTTGGAATTTCACCGGCGCTGGTCTCTCTTACGTCGGTCCTGGCGCCGATGATGCTGGGTTTCCCGCGGTTCGTTTCGAGTTTGCCGAGCACCGCAAGGCCGCCTTTGCGGATTTCACGCAAGAGTTTCGGCAACGCCGCATGGCCATCGTCCTGAACAATCAGGTCGAGTCCGCCCCTGTAATCCAAGGTCGCCTGCCCGGTGGAGGCATCATTACCGGTGGAGCCCAAGGCTTTGCTTCCGACGAGATGCGGGAACTCATCACCGTCCTGCGAACCGGCTCTCTCAAGATCCGCCCCGAACTGGAATCGCAATCCTTCGTCGGCTCCCAGCTGGGCGAGGACAGCATTCAAATTGGCCTCCGGTCAGCCTTGGTTGGCGCCGTTTTGGTCCTGCTTTTCATGTTGTTTTATTACCGCATCAATGGCATGGTTGCCTGCCTCTCATTGATCTTCAACGGCTTCCTGTTGTTCGGTGCCCTTTCTTTCACTCAAGCCACCCTCACCTTGCCAGGACTTGCCGGCCTGGTCCTCACGATCGGCATGGCTGTGGATGCCAACATCCTTATCTTTGAACGGGTACGGGAAGAAAGGAAACGAGGTCGTGAAACTCCGCAAGCCTACAAGAACGGATATGACCGAGCCTTCACCACGATCATCGACGCCAACTTGACGACTTTGATCACCTCCTTGATTCTCTTCAAGGTGGGCACCGGTCCGGTCCAAGGATTTGCCGCCACCCTCTCCTTGGGTGTCATCACTTCGGTTTTCTCCGCATTGGTGTTCTCTAAGGTTCTGATGCACTTCCTTGTTTTCCGCAAACAAGGTTTCATCAATGAAGTTTCCATGACGGGTGCTTTGGCCGACAACGCCAAAATCAAGTTTCTGGCTAAGCGCAGAATCGCCGCTGTCCTATCCATCGTCCTGATCACCGCTGGATTGGTGAACTTCTCCCGCTCCGGGAGTGCCATGCTCGGCATCGACTTTACTGGCGGATCTGTGGCCCGAGTTCTTCTGGCCGAACCCACCCCCATCGGGGAGGTGCGTGCCCGCCTTGTGGACGGGGGCTACACCGTGACTCGATTCGAGTCGGCCGACGACGATGCCGGTGCCGATGTCTCCAACGCATTCCTGATCAAACTCAAGGCATTCACAACACAGGGTGAAGGTGAAATGGAGGGCGAGACCTTCATCGAGTCCGACCTCCGCACCCGTCTCGAGGGCATGCTCGCCGAAAAGGACCCCTTCCCCGAGATCAACACCATTGGCCAACGAGTCAGCGGAGAAATTCAACAGGCCGCTATTCAAGCAATCCTGCTCTCCTTGATCGCCATTGTCATTTATATGAACTTTCGCTTCAAGGAATACCGCTTTGGCTTGGCTGCCGTGGTGGCGCTCTTCCACGATGTGTTGTTCACCTTGGGTGCCCTGGCCGTGTTCCACCAACTGGGTCTCGTTCGGGTGGAAATCAACCTCGAGATCATCGCCGCCTTCCTGACCATCATTGGCTATTCTCTGAACGACACCATTGTCGTCTTCGACCGCATCCGGGAAAATCTACCCCGCATGAAGGGCAGTTTCATTGAGGTCATTGATCGTTCCATCAACCAGTCCTTGAACCGAACAATCCTGACTTCGGTCACGACCTTCTTCGTGGTCGGCGTACTCTTCTTCTCCAACCGCCCTCTCCACAATGTTTTGGAGGGTTTTGCCTTCGCCATGCTCATCGGCGTGGTGGTCGGTACCTACTCGTCCATGTTTGTTGCTAGCCCTCTGCTGGTCTTCCTGGATCGCTGGGCCCGGAACAAGAAGATTGCCTCTCCCTCTGCCAAGGGATAGGATTATGGCGTGCGGATCCTGCTCCTGCTTGTAGCCACCGCCCTCTTGCTCTTCGGCGCAATCTTGTGGCGCTTGGGCCAGCCGGTCGAGGCGGCGATTCCGCCACCGGCAGATTCCGGCGAGGGGCTGATCCTGCTCGGCCTGCCGGCCGCGGCCACTCTTCCGGTTCCCCCTGCTCCCCCCTTGGCGAAGCCCGGGATTCCCGAGTTGCCCCTTCCCGGATTGGCCGCGCCAGAACCTCCGCCGATTCCAGAACCCGCACCTGCACCGCCCCCACCCCTGCCCACGACCCACCAGGTGCAGGATGGAGAGTCTCTGTATGGGATCGTGCGCCGCTATTGGGGTCAGGCCACGCCCGCTCTCGTTGAGTCCTTGGCCAACGCCAATCGGCTTGTTGACGCCAGCGCTCTGGAAGTCGGACAGATCCTGCGCTTGCCTCCTTCGTTGGACGGCATCCCCCAACAATCTCCCTGACCGCCACCCCGTCAGCGGCAAAGATTCAATCGATTTCGCGCAGGGTCCAACGGGCGCCAACCGCTCGAATCTGTTCTTGTAGGGGTTGCCAATGCCGCGGCAAGAGGGATACCCTAGCCTGCCACTCTTCTCCCACCCAATCCTCTCGTTCCACTCGAACATTGGTGCGCAGAGCGGCAAGCAATTGACCGGCCGAGGCCGGCAGAGAAAGATCAAGGTGCAAGGACCATTCATCAAGCAAAAGGCTAATGGCGTTTTGAAGTTGGTCAAAGCCTTCCCCGGTGCGCGCGCTCATCAAGACCGCATCCGGCCAAGCGGATTGCAAAGCTTCTCTTTTTTCTACGGTCACCCGATCGATTTGATTCATGACGACCAAGGAGGGAAGTTCATGCGCACCAATTTGTTGCAACACAACGTCGACGGCCTCCATTTGCAGCTCAAGATCAGGGTCTGCGGCATCACACACGCGCAGAAGCAGATCGGCTTGCTTGGTTTCCTCCAGGGTTGCGTAAAAGGAGGCCACCAAATGGTGAGGCAAATCACGAATGAAGCCGACCGTATCCCCCAGAATGACCTCTCGACCATCCTGCAAACGCCAACGTCGTACGCGTGTGTCCAAGGTGGCGAACAAGCGGTCGGCAGCTCCCGCCACCTCGCCCGTGGCCAAGCGCAACAAGGAAGACTTCCCGGCATTGGTGTATCCCACCAAAGAAATCCGAATGGCATCCTCGCGAGAACCCAATTCGCGCTTGCGTCGCTCCGAAATTTCTTGCAGCCGACGGCGAAGGATGGAAATGCGTTTGCTCACCAAGCGGCGGTCGGTCTCTAATTGGGTCTCGCCTGGACCCCGCGCACCAATTGCCCCTTCGGTTCGCTCCAGGTGCGTCCACATCCTCGTCAACCGTGTCTTGAGATATTCGCTTTGGGCCATCTCCACTTGCAGTTTTGCCTGCTTGCTGCGCGCGCCCGCCGCAAAAATATCCAGGATCAATTCCGTTCGATCCACCACACGCAAGTCCAACAATTTTTCCAAATTTCGGCCTTGGCTTGGGGATAAATCAAAATCCACCAAAACCAAGTCGGCGTTGCAAGCAGCTGCCTGTTGGGCCATTTCTTCGCATTTCCCAGGCCCAAACCCGGTCTTGGGGTGAGGATTGGGCCGCTTTTGCATCAACGTCCCGACCACCTGAGCACCCGCCGTCTCGGCCAAGCGAAGAATTTCGGCAAAAGGATTCGTGGCCTGTGCCGTGGGACTCCCGGGAAGAACCAAGGTGGCCACAAGAGCACGGCCGGCAGACGAACTGCCCAAAGCCGATTTCATGCCGAGTGCGCAGGAGGTGCGGGACAAACCGACCCAACTTCCCGGAAAGAATGTTGTAGGCCTTCCTCCGCCAAGATCACTCGCGAATGAACCGGAGTGCCTCCATTTGGAGTGGGATAATCTTGGCGATAGTGAGCGCCTCGAGATTCCTCTCGGGCCAAGGCCGACCAAGTCAAAGCTTGGGCCACTTGCACCATATTCACGACTTCCAGGGCCTCCCGATTGTTGCAATCAGCCCGGGCTAAATAACTCTCCCAACGAGAGAGGCGAAGGAGAGCGTCTTCGAGACCGGCACCAGACCTTTCGATGCCAACCTGCCGCCACATCAAGGATTTCAAGGAATAAGTCATGTCGGCAAGGTTCAACTTGACATGACCCGAAAATTCGGGCGAAGCCGAGGGCATCACGATGGGGCAATGACGGGGTTGACACTCCAAACCGGCATTCGTCCCGGCAAGAGTGCCATGCACCAAGCCCTCTAACAATGAATTCGAACCCATGCGATTGGCGCCATGAAATCCAGTGGAAGCACACTCCCCCGTTGCCCAAAGCCCCGGCAAGGAAGATTGACCATCCAAATCCACGGCAAGGCCGCCAATGAGGTAGTGAACAGCGGGCCGAACGGGGAGGGGCTCCGTGGTGAGATCGATGCCGAATTCCGAGGAAATTCGGGCCAGCAGGGGGAAGCGACCGGAAACCCGAGGAATCTCGGAGCAGTCCAAATAAAGATGGGTGTCTCCGGTTTCCACCATGCGGCGGAAGATGGCCCGACTCACCACGTCGCGAGGGGCAAGTTCGCCATCAGGGTGCACCGAAGTCATCACGCACTTGCCGTGGCGATCCAAGAGGCGACCGCCAGCTCCCCGAACCACTTCGCTGATCAAAAAACGGGCAGCACCAGCCAGATAAAGAATGGTGGGATGGAATTGAACAAATTCCAAATCCTGCAGAACGGCCCCAGCACGCAAGCCCAAGGCGAGGCCATCGGCCGTGGCCGCATCAGGATTGGTGGTCTCGCGAAAGATCTGCCCGCCACCTCCGGTGGCAAGAAGAACAGCGCCTGCCTCGAAGAGGACCGGATCTTGGTTGGGGCCGGTCAGGGCCAACAGTCCTCGAATGCGGCCATCTTGGTCGTGAAGAAGATCCACACCCACGGTATGGTCAAAAAAATCCAAGTTGGGGTGGGCCGTAGCAACAGCCAGCAGAACTCTTTGCAATTCCAAGCCCGTAGCAGTGCCACCGCTGTGCAAAATCCTGGGAAGACGGTGGCCACCCTCCTGACCAAGATCCAATTCCCCGCTCTCGGCACGATCGAAGTTCATGCCCCAATCCAGCAACTGATGGATGGCAGCCGGGGCCCTTTCCACGAGTGCATGAACGACAGCGGCCTCGCAGAGCCCACCACCCACAGCCAAGGTGTCTGCGGCATGGTGCTCCGGACAATCTTGGACCCCAACCGCAGCCGCCACCCCGCCCTGAGCAACTCGAGTGTTGGTTTCATCCAGCGAATCTTTGGCCACGACCATGACATGCCGACCCTGTTGGGCAGCAGAAAGGGCAGCGGAAAGGCCCGCAGAACCGGACCCCAGGACCAGGACATCACACCGGAAGACAGGCAAGCGGCGGCCAGAACCAGAATGGCCCTGGGCAGGGCGGCAGGAAAATTGTGGGCTAAGCTCGGTAAGAGGGGCCATGGAAAGGCCAATTTTACTGGAATCCGGCCGCAATCGGTCCCCCAGAGGGCTTGAAAAAAAATCCGAAAAAAGAGGCTTGTCAGGGTTTTGTTCGCCGATAGCATGTAGGCTCCTGTTTGCCCCACATCTAGACCCTGCCGAGCTTAAACCACGAAACCCACTCATTCTGACCATGAAAGCCCTCCTCTCCACCCGCCGCCAAGACTGGGAAGCCGCTCTTCTCGTGGGCAGCCTTTTCCTGGCTTTGGCCTTGTTCTAGTGGCCCGCCCCCTCACGCGCCGCCAGCTTGAGGTTCTCCGGGCCATTGCATCCCATCAAGCGGATTTCAGCCTCTCTCCCACCCTCGAGGAATTGGGCACCTCCATGGGCATCAACCGGGTCACGGTATACGGCCATGTGCAGGCCCTCCTTCAAAAAGGACACTTGGAAAATTTAGAGCCAAGGGCAAGCCGAGGCCTGGAATTGACAGATTTGGGGAAAGGTGCCCTAGTTCCCTCTCCTGCCTTAGATTTTTCTTCCCCCCCCCGCCCCCCCCCCCCCCCTCCCCCCCCCCTCCAACTCGCC
>CAYXFZ010000062.1:0-15415 GCA_964464385.1 uncultured Planctomycetales bacterium | reverse complement strand
GCGGACATCAAAGGAGGCACGAGGGCGGCGCGGCCCGCAGCATGGCTGGGATCCACAACCACAGGAAGACCAGTTCGCTCGCGCAGGACCGGAACCACCGAAAGGTCCAGCAAGTTACGGACTGAGGAGTCGAAATGGCGCAGGCCGCGTTCGCAGAGGACGATTTGATCCGAGCCGCCCGCAGCAACGTGTTCAGCCGCAAACAAAAATTCCTCAACCGTGGCGGACATGCCCCGCTTCAACAGGACAGGTTTTCCCAACTGGCCAACCTCCCGGAGTAAGGGGTAGTTGCTCATGTTGCGGGAACCGATTTGCACCATATCAGCGGTGTCGGCAACCAATTCGGCGTCCCGGGGGTCGAGCAGTTCCGTCACAATTGCCAAACCCGAGGCCTCGCGGGCAGCGGAAAGCGCCTCCAGACCGGCGGCGCCGAGGCCAGAAAAAGAATAAGGAGAAGTGCGGGGCTTGAAGGCTCCGCCCCGTAGGGCCACGGCTCCTGCAGTGCGCAATCGCTGAGCCGAAGCAATGAGTTGTTCTTCCGATTCGACAGCACAGGGGCCAGCGATGACGGAAAAAGAACCGGGACCAAACGGAACTTGGTCGGCAAGGATGGTCTTTGGCGTCAATTCACCCACCAAGTGCAAGACCCTTTCCTCAGGAAGGATAACCGAAACTCCAGGGGAAGAACCACCGAGGGTCTGTCCGCCGTTTGTCTCTGAAGGGATGATTGGCCGCAAAGTCGAGCCATCGTAGGTCGGGTTGGCCAAAGGGTCAATTCTCAGGACGCCCGCGATTCTGACCTCGCGGCTATCCTCTTCGTGCATGGATCGGCCATCGAAAGAAGCCCGGGAACGAGAATCCCTCCACCCAGCCGCCTTCAAATCGGCGGACTCCCTGGGGCGTGCCCATCCCGAGGAACCCGACCCTTGGCGCACCCGTTTCGAGCGGGATCGCGATCGCGTCATTCATTGTTCGGCCTTTCGGCGCTTGATGTACAAAACCCAAGTGTTTGTCAATCATGTCGGGGACAATCAGCGCACCCGCATGACTCATTCGTTGGAAGTGAGCCAAGTCTCTCGTTCCTTGGCCGCGGCGCTGGACCTCAATGAACCGCTCTGCGAGACCCTGGCTTTGGCGCACGATGTGGGCCATCCTCCCTATGGACATGCGGGCGAAAAGGTCCTGAATGAGCGCATGGCTGATTTCGGAGGCTTCTACCACAATCGCCAGTCTTTGCGGGTCGTGGACGAGTTGGAGCGGCGCAGTCCCGATTACCGCGGACTGAACTTGACCCTTGAGACCAAGGAAGGCCTGCAGAAGCACGAGGAATTGCGCGAAGCCACATCGGGCAAACGCCTTCGATTTCCATTCTTGGAGGCCCAACTCGTGGATTTGGCGGACTCCACCGCCTACCACTACCACGATGTGGACGATGGCATACGGGAGGGAATTTTGGATCCCGAAAAGATGGTTCAGGATTTACCGCTCTGGGCCCAGGCCGTGGAGCAGGCGCGGAAACGACATCCGGAATCCGAGGGCCACCTGCTATGGCGACGGGCGGCCAATGATCTTCTTGGCTTGACCATTGATGATATTCGCGGCGAATCCATGCGGCGATTGGAGGATGACCAACCGACCAGTGCCGAAGATGCGCAAACGGGACAAAGGCGGCTCATCGGACACTCCGACGAGTTTCGCACCATGGTTGCGGATTTGCACAAGTGGCTTTACGAGCACATGTACTACCGCGAAGAAATCAATTGGCATGTGCGGCGAGCCACCGATCTTTTGGATCACCTCTTTGCGGCTCTGTTGGACAGGCCCGATGAAGTCCCGGGTCGATTCAAGGAAACGGCGGACTCACCGGAACGTGCCATCTGCGATTATCTCCAGGGCATGACTGATCGCTTTGTCGAGCATTGTTCCCGCAATTTGGGTGTTCTGCCCTCCTATTGATTTGCTGGGTTGGGACGCTTGCTTGCTTGAAATTGGGTCGGGTATGGTACCGGCAATCAGGGTAGAAAGCATGCAACCGGTGCCGTGGAGGTTTTCATGGCCCACGACCCGGGGATGTGTCCAGGTACTTGGGTCGAGGCCAGGGCGAAGAAGGCGATCGAGGATGGTTTCGTTGGCGCCAGCAATACCGGTGACCAGGACGGCGGCACAAGCTTCGTAGCCGACTCCGTGATTCCACTCCTCCAAGTTGGGGGTAACCAGCGTGGCCAACGGGAACAAGAATTTTTTCATGGCATCCCAACCTGCATCGGTGAGGAGAACCGCGCCGTCTACGGCAATTCGCGAGGCTCGCCGCACCGGATCCACAACCAGAGGAATGTCCGGAAAATCGGAGAAGCACTCGGCCACAGCCGAAACGATGATTTCATCCCCCAAGGCTCCGGTCTTGATGGCCCGAACCTCGCCGGAAGCGAGAGCTTTGCGGCAATGCTGGGCAACCTCAGCGGCGTTTCGGACCTGTGCTGCATGCAGTCCTTTTTCGTCCTGCTGCGTGTCCACCGCCACCACGCCATAAAATTCCCAGCCCAGAGCGTGAGCGGCCCTTGCATCCATCTGCAAACCAGCACCCGCGCCTGGATCAGACCCGGCGACGCAAAGGACGGTCGCCTGTCCGGAGGTCAGGCCCACGTGGCGCAGGAGTGGTAGCCGTTATCCACGTAGAGCACCTCGCCCGTGACGCCAGCGGCATAGTCCGACAAGAGGAACACCGCCGCTTTGCCCACATCATCGCCCTCGATGTTGCGGCGCAAGGGATTGCGTACGTGTTGGAGGTCCAATTTTTCCCGCAGACCGGCAATTCCAGCAGAAGATAGGGTTTTAATCGGGCCGGCGGAAATCGCGTTGACCCGAATGTTGGAAGGCCCAAAGTCGGCCGCCAGATAGCGCACCGTGGATTCCAGGGCCGCCTTGGCCACGCCCATGACGTTGTAATTGGGCACCGAACGCTGGGAACCAATGTAAGTTAATGTCAGGGCATTGGAGCCCGCTGTCATGAGAGGTTCGGCGGCTCGCATGAGGGCGACGAAACTGTAGGAAGAAATATTCTGCGCCAGAAGGTAACCCTCTCGGGTGGTCTCCACGAAACGACCTTCGAGATCTTCCTTGCGGGCGAAAGCAATGGAATGCACCAAAAAATCCAATTGCGGAGTTTCTTTTTGAATCTGTTCGAAGACCTGCTCGATGGACTCGTCTTGAGTCACATCGCAGATCAGGGGCTCGGGAATGCCCTCCTTTTCGGCGTGCGGGGCCATCTTGTCGCGGAAGCGTTCGTTGGCAGCAACCAATTGAATCTTGGCACCATGACGATGCGCTTGCCTGGCAATGAACCAAGCCAGACTCCGGTGATTGGCCACTCCGAACACGATGCCGGTTTTTCCCTCGAGCATGCCGGGAATTCTACGGTCGTGCGGCCGATTCCGGCCACCGCGCAAACGCCAGTAAGACATAGGGCCGAGCTGAACCCACCTTCACCTCCGTGACCTGGGCGTCGGAATGGGCCACACCCAAGCGTTTGAGGGCGGAGCGAAAGCTCCGTAGATCAAATTGCGTCACTTCACAGACGACAATTTCGTCCTCGCCGGCCTCGAACTTGGCCTTCAGGCTACCCGCCTCCTGCCATCGGGATTCGGGTAGGTGGTGGCGTCGGAAGACGGCCTCACCTTGGAGTTGGAGGTCTTTGTCGAAGCCAAAGACATAGCGCTGGACTACGCCAGTAATGCCATCCGAGGGCCGATACGGAATTTCCTCGTGGCAAATATGGCCAATAACAGCACCGCGCGAGCCGCGCCGCCGCAATTCGGCGATGGCGGTCCGACCTTGATCGTCCAGGCTGCGTTTGTCCTCATCCAAGAGCACCATCTGGTATTCCCCTTCGGATGTCTCCAACAAGGTCTTGAGCGGATCACAAATCAAGTTCAGCCAGCGACGGGAGCTCTCTTCGGTGCGGCCGTGTGGAGCACCGTCGGGCCGCTTGAGGCTGATTCCCAAAATAACGCGCGTGTTTTTTGTGGACCAGGAGGCCACGCCTTGTTTCTCGGCCCAAGCGTCCAATTCGTCGAAGATGGCCTGCAAAGTGGCACGTTCGCGGTTCTGTAGATGGCCAATGGTATTGCCAAACATGCCAATCAAAAGGGAAGTGGCCGCGCCTGGAGTGGGCAGGAGCCGCACCCATTCTCCCGGCTGTTCCAAATCTCCAAGGATGGGTTGCACCTCCAATCGACCGGCCGTGATTTCTTCGCGGAACTCTTGGTAGAGGTTGGCCACGGTCTCGGAGAGGAGAACCGGCGAAAAATCCAGAGGCACGGCACGCACTCGGCGCTGGCGATCCTGGTCAAGGAGTTCGCGGAGAACGCGAACATCCGCCATGCCGGAACCGGTACCCAAGCCCAAGTAAATCAAATCCTCGGTCATCCAAGAAGCATCCGCAGCATGCAGTTCCTCATAGGCCGCTACGCCAGCGGCCCGTTCCGCCTCCCGATACATTTTGGATGAAGCGACCGTGAGCCAATTGTCGGGCCCACGAGAATCGGTGTAGAGATGGTTGTGGCGGATCAAGCGATCCTGTTGCAGGGCCTGAAAGCCCGGGATAATCCAACCACTCCACGAGGAGGGAGAGAGCCAAAGTTGCAGCCAAGATGCGCCGGTCTGTGGCGAGGGTTTTGAAACAGCGCGAGGTTCCTGTTGGCGCAGGCGAAAGGCCTTCTCAGAGCCTCGCCCGTCCTCCTTGCGTTGCCAACGCTCATCCAAAACCAAAATTCGCCCGGCCGGAACGGGTAATGGCCAAGATTCCGCGGCCAGAGTTTCCCGGAGTCGCGAAAGGGCCTGACGAACAGCCCGCAGGCTCTTGGCGTCCACCGTCCCGCCATACAATTCCATGGCGAGGTCGTGGCTGGTTCGCCACTGGTTGAGGAGAAGACGGGAAAGGTCCTGGAGGCGTCCGGCCATGAGTGAAGCCTACCGCGGAATACGCCACAGAACGCGTGGCATGCCACAGAATCTTCCGCCCGGAACTTTGGCCGGATTCTATGATGCTTCTGTGGGAGAGGACGATCCTGACCTCGCCCGATTGGAATCTCTCCTCGGCCACCGGTTTCGCGACCCGGGCCTCCTGCGGGCGGCCCTGACCCACGCATCCACCCGAGGGGAGAACAACGAGCGTCTTGAATTTTTAGGCGACGCGGTCCTGAGCCTCGTCGTTTCGGAGGCGCTTTTTCGAATTTTGCCGGGCCAGCGCGAGGGCCGCCTCACCGAGCTCAAGAGTCTCCTCGTTGCCCGGGCCACTCTGGAGCGGGCCGCCGAGCGGCTTGGCATCGCCCCTTTTCTCAAGCTGGGCCGTGGCCTGCAGCGCTCACCACTCCCGGCCTCCGTTCTCGGCAATGCCCTGGAGGCCCTCCTTGGAGCGGTCTATTTGGACAGCCCGCCGGAAGTGCGTCTTCGCCGCGCTTCTTTCGTCGCCCTGCGTTGGCTGCACCCCGAAATGAAGCGCCTGCGGGAAGACTTCGCGGCCTCCCGTGCCAAACAGAGCTTGCAGGTTTGGTGTCAGCAAAACTTGGGAAGCCTGCCCAAATATTCCCTCCTCGACACGCGAGATCCTTCCCACTCGCCTCAATTTCGCGTCGCGGTTTCCTTTGGCGATTCTCGTGTTGAAGGCGACTGGGCCAACTCCAAAAAGGAAGCGGAACGGTCCGCCGCTTGGGCCGCCATCCAGGCCCTACCCAAGAACGCGTCCCGAGCAGGGCCAGATTCGGACGGAACCGACCTCAACGCGTGACCCATTCCAACGCCAACCCGATCCTCTCGCTGGCGAAGAGCCCAAGTTTTCAACAACTGCGTATGGCCTTTCGGCATCAGACCTCTGCCCTGAATTGGGGTGGGTTCTGGGGTTCCTCCAAGGCCCTGGCCAGCGCCGCCCTAGCCCAGGGGCGCAAAGGCCCATTGCTCGTCGTGGTCAGCGATGCCGATACCGCCGTTTTTGCCGTGGACGACTTGCTCGCCCTGGGTGCCGGGGCCGTTCCCTTCCCCGCCCGCGAGGGCGCGCTGGGCGCAGAGGCTGAGGTTTTGCGAGAACGTCATCACGCCTTGGACTTGGCCAACCGCCCTGGTTTTTGCGGCATCCTAGTCGCCCCGCTGTCCGCACTCTTGCAACCGGCCCCGGACCAAACCGGCATCACCGCACCACTGCAACTTTCCGCCGGGATGGAGTGGGAACCCGAGGAGGCCCTGCGTCATCTGGTCACGGCCGGCTTCGAACGAGTTCCAAGCATCACCGAACCCGGGCAAGTCGCCCTCCGCGGCGACATTCTGGATTTCTTGGCCCCGGCCCTGGGCGAGCCCTTGCGCTTGGAGTTCTTCGATGACGAAGTGGAGAGCATTCGGGTGTTTGACCTGAGCTCCCAACGCACGCGTCACGTCCTGGAACACGTTTTGGTTCCTCTGAACCGCGACTTGGCCGACACCGCCGAAGACAATGACCCTTTGCCCACGGACCGCATGCCCTCTTCGGCCCGCCTCCTCCTCTGGGATCCGGCGCAGATAGAGGAGGCGGCCGGACGCATGGTTACCGGCAATTCAAAGAGAGCGCGAACCCTGATTCGGCTCCGCCAACATGCCCTTTGGCAACAACGGCTGGAATTGACCGCCTTGCCAGGACGGGACGGAACTCTGGACATTCTGTCGGTGGAGGAATACTGCCGCGGGGTCGTGGAGGGCGCCAGCCTCCTGGCCGAACGGGCCGCCGATGGGGAGGAGGTGCATCTTCTCTGCTCGACGGAAGCGGAGCGGCTCCGGGTGGAACACCTCCTGGCTGAGGCCGGACAATCGGCGGAAGATCTCCATTTTCGCGAGGGCGGTTTGGCAACCGGCTTTCGTGTCCCGGAGGCTCGACTTACGGTTCTGCACCACCGGGAACTCGTCCCGGGCCACGGCCGCCACCGCCCAAGACCTCGTTCTCGGCGGGACGAAACGCCGCCGATTGCCGACATTCTGGCGCTCAAACCAGGCGGCATCGGCGTGCATGCCGTCCATGGTCTGGCCCTTTTCCGCGGCCTCGATGCCGGCGCCGAAGATCAAGATGTTCTGATCCTAGAATTTGATGACAAGGCCACCCTGCACGTTCCCGCCTCGCGGGTGGATCTGGTCGAACGGTATGTCGGAGCGGGTGGCAATGCCCCGCATTTGGATCGCCTCGGCTCAGGATCCTTCTTGCGCCGCCGCGCTCAGGTGGAACAAGCGGTCCAGGACTTGGCCGCCGACCTTCTGGAAGTGCAGGCTTCTCGCTTGGCACGCCCCGGGACGGCCTTTGCGGCCGACGAGGATTGTGCCAACTTTGCCGCCACCTTTCCTTGGGAAGACACGCCGGATCAAGCTCAAGGCACCCGGGAAATTCAGGTGGATTTGGGCCAAGACCGCCCCATGGACCGATTGGTGTGTGGGGATGTGGGTTATGGCAAGACGGAACTTGCCGCCCGCGCATCATTCCAGGTCATGCAGGCTGGGTGGCAAGTCGCCATCTTGGCGCCGACCACGGTCCTGGCCGAACAACATTTCCAAACCTTGCGCCAGCGATTCGCGGATTGGCCCCTGCATGTGGAAGTGCTCTCGCGGCTCGTCAAGCCAACCAAGCGAAATCAAATTTTGGCCGGATTGAAGGAGGGAACCGTGGATCTTTTAGTCGGCACGCACCGCATCCTCTCGCGAGACGTTTCCTTCAGGCGACTGGGGCTCGTCATCGTGGATGAGGAACAACGCTTCGGGGTCCGGGCCAAGGATGGCCTCAAGCGAAAACGAGAACAAGTGGATGTCCTCACTCTGTCGGCAACTCCCATCCCACGCACCCTGCACATGGCCATGGCAGGCCTGCGTGACATCACCAGCCTTTCTACGGCCCCACCCGGGCGCCGCGAAGTGCACACCGAGATTCGTTGGGGAGATGAAGATGATCTGATCGCCGACGCCATAAACCGGGAACTGGAGCGGGGGGGGCAGGTTTTCTTCGTCCACAATCGCGTTCGTTCCCTGGAAAAAATGGCGAGTCGTTTGCGTCGATTGGCGCCGAATGCCCGGGTAGACATCGCCCATGGCCAAATGCCCGCCGACGGCATCGAACAGGTCATGCTCGATTTTGTTCGAGGAGAAACGGATGTGCTTTGTTGCACCACCATCATCGAAAGCGGCCTGGACATTCCAAACGCCAACACAATTTTCATCGATGACGCCCACCGCTACGGCTTGGCCGATCTTCATCAACTGCGCGGAAGAGTCGGTAGGTCCGAACGTCGCGGTTGGTGTTGGTTGCTGATTCCCCGCGGCCAACCCTTACCCTTGGACGCTCGCCGCCGGCTCAAGGCCGTGGAAGAACTACGTTACTTGGGCGCCGGCTTTCAAATTGCCTTGCGCGATTTGGAAATCCGTGGTGCCGGCAATCTTCTTGGCTCCGAACAATCGGGCCACATTGCCGCCGTCGGTTACGAAACCTACCGCCGACTCCTCAGCAAGGCGGTGCAGAATTTGAAAGCCAAGCGGCAAAAGAAAAGCGCGGAAATTGCCTTGCCCCGCAAACTCGCCGCCGACCTCGGACTGGCCATTCACGCGTCCATCCCGCCCTCTTGGATCCCGGACGAGGCCTCCCGCTTGGCTGTGCTTCGAGAATTCGACTCCATTCGCTCTGTCGCTGAGGCGGATCGTGCCCTGGATGCGCTCCGCGATCGTTTCGGGCCACCACCCGTGACCGTAGTCCGGCTGGCCCAACTGTTCTTTCTCAAAAACAGACTGGGTGAAATGGGCTTTGAATCTCTGCAACGCAGCAAAGACCGCTTGGTCTGCACCGTCGGGCGCATGCGGAGCGTCGAGCGGGCACTCAAGGGGCAAGGTGTGGATTTTCGGGTGATCACGCCCAAGGTGGGGCACTGGATCTTGCCTCACCCTGCCGCCAAGCCAGAAAAAGTCCTGGCCCATCTCTTGGCCATGGCAAGCTCTTGCTCGAACGGGCAAGCGAGCCGAAAATCAATCCGCCGAATCCACTCATGACCTCTTTTCTCCTAGCCACTTGCCTCGCCTTCGCTCCCCAGGAAGCGAGCGACGAAGACCCATTGTTTGATCAAGTGGTTGCCGTCGTCAATGACCAAATTCTCACCCTGCGGCAATTGGAGCAAGCAGCCCGCCTCGCAACGGCCCCGCACGCGCCCACGGACGCGGACCGCCAACGCACCATGGCCAGTGCCCTCCTCGACATGCTCTATCGCGAAGGCTTCCGTCTCGATGGCGGCAATGAAGCCATGCTGGATGCGTTGGTCGAAGACGAAATGCAGCGGCGCGCCAAAAAATCTCCTTCCACGGCAGCCGCCATTTCTTCCTTGGCCGCAACCGGTTCCACTTGGGACCAAGAAAGGCAACGCCTGCGCCTTTACTTCGCCTCCATTCTATTTCGACAGATTGAATTTGGGTATCGTCCTACCAAGGACAAACAGTTCAAAACTCAGTTGTATGCCTCCCCTGGTGAGGCATTGGCTTGGTATGAAGCTCACCCTGAAGATTTCCAACATGAACACCGCGTTTCCGCCCGCCTGATTTTGTTGCGGAATGAACCGGACTCCAGCCCCGCACAAGAAAGGCTGACGGCCCTGCGCC
The DNA here is from genome assembly GCA_964464385.1 of uncultured Planctomycetales bacterium. GTDB lineage: Bacteria > Planctomycetota > UBA1135 > UBA1135 > UBA1135 > CAYXFZ01. The sequence goes on along the minus strand of CAYXFZ010000062.1, from coordinate 5,776 downwards.
AGCAGATCCTCTCCGGTGAACAGGGGTTTGCGGACTTGGCCCGGGCACTTTCGCTGTATCGCCGTACCACGGGGGGCGCCACCGGCCATATTCAACCGGACTCCCCCTCCCTCCAGGAACCGATCCGCGCCTTTCTCACCACCGCCAAGGCTGGGGATCTGTCCGATCCCATCCAACTCGCCAATGGCAATTGGGCCCTGGTCACGGTCGAGGAAGTCCAAGAGGCAGGTACGACGCCGTTTTCCGAGGTGCAATTGGCCATTACTGCCTCTCTGCGGGAGGAACAGTCCCGCAAGATCATGGCCGAAACGGTGAACCGCCTGCGATCCCGTTGCTATGTCAGGGGCCCTGGTGTCGAAAGAATCCTCGACATCCTGTTCCCGCCGGCGGAAGAAGAAGCCGAACTGTAAGATTCGCCCCCTTTGGCCGAACCGACCACCCTCCCGGGGCGTTGCCCCTCCAGACGGCAAAATCGCCGCCTCGCGCCCTGAAAAGATCAAGATGAGCGATCCAGACCAAGAATTCGAATTCGAGTACCACCGCCCGTGGGAAGAGGAAAAGACTTTCAATGATGTCCTGGCGGACACGCTCTCCAAGGCCCCTTATCTCCTGGCCTCCATTGGGATCCATGGCTTCATCGCCCTTCTTCTGGCCGGGCTGGCCTTTCTGCGCAGTGAGGAGTCCGTTGCTCCGACCATCGAGATGGTCGCCGAGCCCCCGCCACCCCTGGTCGAAGAAGAGGAAGAGCCAGAACCCGAGCCCATCGAGGAACCCATCGAGGAACCCGTTTTGCAGGAATCGGAAATTGAGGAAGAGGTGGAAGAAACTTTGGAGGACACTGGCGATCCCGATTTCGCCGCGGATTCGCCCTTTGATGCCGAGTCCTTCAATAACGCCACCGGTTTGGGTGGCGGTGCCGGCGGTAAATATGGGGGCCGCGGTGGACGCGGCGGCGGCAAGCGCGGCAATGCCACGGAACGAGCGGTTGCGGCCGGGCTCAAGTGGCTGCACGACCACCAGACTCCGGACGGCTACTGGGATTGCGACGAATTCATGTATTACGACAAGTTTCCCGACAAACCCCCCTCGGACGGCGAAGGGAGCCCAGTCAATGATGTCGGTATCACCGGTTTGTCTCTGCTCGCCTTTCTCGGTCATGGCAACACCATGTCCTCCGGTGAATATCGAGACACGGTTGCCAGAGGCATCAACTGGTTGCGCAAGAACCAACTGGACAGTGGCCTGTTCGGTGAAGAGGTAGGCAACCCCACCCTATACAACCACTCCATTGCGACGATGGCATTGGGAGAGGCCTACTACTTCAGCAAGTCGCCTTCTTTGAAGAAGCCGATGAAAAAAGCGGTCAGCCTGATCGTCAATTCCAAGAACCCGTACGGGGTTTGGCGTTACAGCCTCGAGCCCAATGGCGCCAACGACACCTCCATTACTTCTTGGATGGTCTTTGCTCTGAAGACCGCTACGGACGGCGGTTTCAAAGTGGACTCCCAGGTTTGGAACGATTCTGAAAACTGGTTCGCGCAATTGACCGACCCAGCCACAGGACGGACCGGTTATGCCTTTGGGCGCGGTGGGGGCCCGGGCGGCCCACCCTCCCGTCATGAAGGCTACGAGGACACTTTCCCTTCTTCAGCTTCCGAGGCCTTGACCGCCGCAACCTTGCTGTGCCGGATTTTCATGACCGACACCGATGAGGTGAAGCGTTGGCGCGACCACGAACTCTACGACATTCTGAAAAAACAAGCGGATCTCTGCGTCAACAAACTGCCAGTTTGGGATGCCGAAGGCGGAACCTGCGATTTCTACTACTGGTATTACGGCACCTTTGCTCTAAACCAGTGGGGCGGCGATCATTGGAAAAAATGGAAGAAGGCCATCGAGAAGACCCTGTTGGAAAACCAACAGATGGATGACGCCAAGGACAACTTCTACGGATCCTGGGATCCAGTCGGCCCCTGGGGAGATGACGGCGGCCGCGTTTATTCCACCGCCTTGGGTGTTCTCATCCTCGAGGTGTACTACCGCTACGGCCAAGTGCTCGGCCAGCGTTGATCCCGAGCCAGAGGAAGCAATTTGCCGGCTCAGCCGGCGTTGGTGCGCAGTTCGTTGACGGCCTTTTGCAAGTGGGACTTGCGGCGTGCACCGGTGTTGGCGTGGATTTGATTCCACTGAATGTTCTTGTCGATCAACTTCTGGGCCAGAATCAACTGGGCCTCAGCAGCCTCAAGATTGCCGGCCTCGATGGCAGCATCGATATTTTTGATGGCCGTCCGCATGGAAGACTTGCGGCCACGATTGACTTGACGACGAACGCGGCTTTTGCGCAGGTCGGCCTTGGCAGAGGGAGTGTTGGGCATGTTGAAGGGAGTTCCGGCGAGGCTGAGACCGAACATTCTAGCGAGGAACGGACAGTCGGCAAGGGTCCCTATGAGGGCATGCCCAAGCCGCCAAAAGCGTCGTCCGAGGAATCCTGCTTGCGCAGGGCTTGTTCGGCGGCCAGATTCTTGCGGGCACGGATGGCCTCCGTGTCCCGAGGATCCTGGGCCAGGGCAAACTCATACATTTCCAGAGCTCGTTCAATCTGCCCGATGGCTGATGCGAGGGCCCCTGCTCGCTTGGCAGACTCACCATCCACCGAAGCAAGCCCGGCGAAGGCCTCTAGGGCGGCAGCTTCCTCACCGGATCGCTCTAGGGCATCGGCCCACAAATACCCTTGGCCGAAGTCACCGGGATTTTTGAGAAAGCCACGTCGTCGAGCACTGGCTTCGGCCTCGGGGCGGCGCGTCAATTTGCCCAAGCCAGCGGCAAGCCCAGCCGAGGCCGCGCTCAATCTGGAAAACAGGCCACCACTGCCCTTCTCAGCCAATTGGATGGCAGATTGAGCGAGCAGGCCAGCGGCGCGGGCCTCCCCGGGGGCCATATCCAACACTTGGTCACAGAGTTCTGCCGCGAAATCCGCTCGCCCTTTCTGCAGGGCTTGTTCAGCTCGGTCGAGGTGCTTCTTGAGGTTCATGGCAAATTCGGGTGCGGCTATTCTAGGGGTAAGTGGCCATGGAAATCGTCCTCTACCCCGATCCTCGACTGCGCGCAATAAATTCGGCCATCGAGACATTTGATGCCGACTTGGGCACGACTGTGCGCCAAATGTTCGATGCCATGTATGCCTCGGAGGGCGTTGGCCTCGCAGCCCCGCAAGTCGGCCTAAATATCCGACTTTTAGTTTTCAATCCCGAGGGGGACCAAGAATCCCCCGAAACAGAGCGGGTTTGTTGCAATCCGAAGGTGATTTCCCGCTCCCGTGAAAAAGACTGGTATGAAGAAGGCTGCTTGTCCTTCCCAGACATCCGCGCCCAGATCAATCGGCCCCTCTCGATTGTTGTCGAAACCCAAGATCTTCAAGGGGAAGTGTTCCAGTGGGAATTGGATGATTTTTCAGCGCGCGTCTTTCAGCACGAATTTGACCATTTGGACGGCCTCTTGTTCATTGACCGAATGACCCCAGCCGATCGGACTCAGGTCAAAGGAATTTTGACCGACATGGAAGAGGAGTTCCGCCAGCGTGCTCAGGTTTGATGGCTTTGACGCCCTAGTGGATGCACCTGAAACTGCTGGGTGCATTGCCACCATTGGAGTGTTTGATGGAGTGCACCTTGGCCATTTTGCAGTCCTGCGACGCACCGTGGAACGAGCAAAAGAAAATGGCTTGATCTCAGTGGTGGTCACCTTTGACGAACATCCCAAACGCGTCCTGCTTGGACGGTCTCCGGCAACGGTCACCAGCCTGAACCACCGCTTACGGCTGTTTCAAAGAATTGGCCTGGATGCTGCCGTAGTGTTGCGCTTTACTCCTGGCCTACGCGAGATGTCGGCAGATTCCTTTTTGCGTCAAAACCTCATTCCGAAACTGGGTCTTCACGGTTTGGTGCTGGGTTTCGACAGCAAGTTCGGCCACCAGCGGCAAGGAAATGTCAGCAGTTTGCAAGAAGCCGCGCCCAGTTTGGGCATTGAGGTGGAAGAGGTTCATCCTTTGCTCCTGGATGGGCGAGCCGTCTCCAGCACGGCCATTCGCGAAGCCGTTCAATTGGGAGAAATGAACCGAGCAGCCACTATGCTGGGTCGTCCGGTCAGTTTGCTGGGCACCGTCATTCACGGGGAAGGCCGCGGTAAGACCTTGGGCTTTCCGACCGCAAACTTGGATCCCCATCACGAGCTCCTTCCGCCTGCCGGGGTTTATTCTGCCTTGGTTCTGTGTGGTCCGGCCCCATTTGATCCTGAAATAGCCGCCCAATCGCTGGCCCCCGGAGTCGTAAACGTCGGCCGCCGCCCTACCTTTGAGGACACCGACGAAGAAACCGTCGAAGTGCATTTGCCAGAATTCGATGGGGATCTCTACGGCCAGGACCTCGAAGTTTTCCTGTTGGACGCTCTCCGCCCGGAGCGAAATTTTGAATCCCCCGAGGCCTTGCATGATCGCATTTCTCAGGATGTCCAGGAAGCTCTTGCCTCCATTGATAACGCCCGCCGCTCTCATTTTTGGCGAATTCCCGGAGCTTGGTTGCCAATGGAATGTTCTCGAGTCGAGGATTTTACTCCTCGAGAGCATCCCTCTTAGGACTCTGGCAGCCGTTGCGGCGCACGGGTATCCTTCCTCCGCGTTTGGGCGGGTAGCTCAGTTGGTAGAGCAACGGACTGAAAATCCGTGTGTCAGCGGTTCAATTCCGCTCCTGCCCACCACCTCAATCCCATTCTGGCGTTTCAAAGCTGGGATGGGATTTTTTTGAGTTCGCTCAGGAGCTATGTGAGGCTTCCGAAGCGGAAACCTTGTCCCAATTTTGTCCCAGCAGGGATGGGCAGTCAAGCTGTTTATTGCCGGCGGGTGATGGAGCCTTTTAGAGGTGGTCAATCCTGATTATGGAACGCGTCGTTGAGTTCCCAATATGCTTTTGTCTTGTAAATCTCGTTGTTTTCTTTTGCGTAATCTAAAGCTGATTTCCCTGTGCTGTCTTTTGCTTTGGCATCCGCACCTGCTTTCAGCAATGCCGTGATGACTTCGGGGTTGGAGTTGTTCTCTGCCGCCAACATCAACGGAGTCCCGCCTATTTCATCCCTGGCTTCGATCTCCGCACCTGCTTTCAGCAATGCCGTGATGACTTCGAGGTTGGAGTTGTTACCTGCCGCAAACATCAACGGAGTCCGGCCAATTGCATCCCTGGCTTCTAGCCCACCATCTTCGGTCAAGTTCTCAATCTCAGCTTCAACCTGCGCAGGAGTCCCATATTTAAACACTTCCCAATTCACCTGAGCAGAATCCTGCCCAAACGCAGTGGGAGCTAGAGCTAATAGCCCAATCAAACAAGCAAGGCCCTTAAACTTCATCTTTCTGTCTACACCCCACCAGAAACAGGAGTACCAAGAACGCGAAATCCTCCGCTGGGAAGGCTGAAGGAGCAGAATAACTCCTTCCATACTATTAAAGGGAAAGCAGCCTAATTTTGGCTCAAAATACTCAGAATATTTATTGATCCTGGGAAGCCCCTAGCACGACACTTATTTCTTGGGTTTGGCGATCATCGAGGACAAATCCGGGGCAATAGTGGTGCCAGATGCGGATTTTTTGGCCTCGGAAGCAAGCTTGACCTCAGCTTTGGGTTTGGGGTCAGCCTTGGCCTTGGGCTTGGCCTTGGGCTTGGCCTTGGGCTTGGCCTTGGGCTTGGCCTTGGGCTTGGGATCAACGCGAACGCCGACCTTTTTCAGGGCG
>CAYXFZ010000061.1:0-15536 GCA_964464385.1 uncultured Planctomycetales bacterium | reverse complement strand
CGGACACAATTCCTTGGGTAGACGCAGTTAGCCCTCGATCTGCGGCGACCACCGTCTTCGCCCTCATAGCTGGTCATTCGTTAAACTAAGTTGCTTAGCTGTTAACATGATCGCCATGAGACAGTCCAATTTTCTGATGCAAAAACGACGCGGAACCGGCCTCTCTCGCGGTTTCGAGTGGTGGGAGGACTCCCTGGCCCAGGCCCCGGATCCCCATCGCGGATCCACGGCCTCGGCAGTGGCCGATCTTGGCTTAGCTTGGCTGGAGCAAACCGACGCGGATCGTCCCTGGCTCTTGGTCCTCCATTTCTTTGATCCTCATGGGAGCTACGAAGATCACGCCGTTTCCCAATTTGCGGATCCGGCCTATGAGGGTTGGGTGGTAGGGGGGGCTGCCAATTCCCTGGCCCAACGCCAAGCTCCTCATAGCACGGAAGCGGATCTCGCCCAACTACGCGCTTACTACGACGAAGAGGTGCGGGCCGTGGACACGGCATTTGGTCGGGTGCTGGACGCCCTGCGTCAGCGCTCGGATTGGGAGGACACTGTTGTTGTGTTCACTTCCGATCATGGCGAAGAGTTGGGGGAGCGGGGCTATATCGGCCACACCCGCACTCTGCACGCCGAGCAAGTGGATTTACCCTTGGTGGTCCGCCTCCCCAAGAGCAAGCAGGCGGGTTCTTGGGTGGAACACGAGTTTTCGCAAAAGGACCTCGCCGGCACTCTCTTGGATTTGGTTGGGGAAGAGTCCGATCTATTCAGTATTGCCCCCTTGTTACGAGCAGAATCTCAGAGTAGTCAGAAGTCTGACTTTTCGACGATAACCTTTGAAGTGGATTTCGTTCCCATCCTGGAAAAACAAGCCGACAAGCGGGTTCGAAAGAGGGGACTTGCCACGGCCAACTTGCGCTATTGGAAGGATCTGTTGACCGGCGAGGAATTTCTCTATGACCTGCATGAGGATCCCCGGGAAACGCAGAATCTGATCGCTGATTCCCAGTATCAGGATCACCTCTTGACCCTTCGTTTGTGGATGGAGAACTCCAGCTATTGGGAAGCGGATTGACTCCATCCTCCCTCTCCCTCCTTGGCTGCTTGCTTGCCCCCGTGGGTTGGCTTTGGTCCTGGGTTGCCCGCATTCGAGTCGGGCTTTATTGCCGAGGGATTCTGCGTTCCCATCGCCCGCCCATGCCGACTCTGAGTGTCGGTAACTTGGCCGCGGGCGGCACAGGCAAGACCCCGTTCTTGTTCGAGACCTTGCGCCGCTTGCAGGAAGAGGACTGGAAGTGCGGGGTCCTCTCCCGGGGCTATGGCGGGGATGAAGGCCAGATGTTGCAATCCCGATTCCCAAAACTTGTTTTGGTGGAAGACGTGGATCGAGTCCGGGGCTTAGCCGCTCTTCAGACCAGCAGTTCTCCGGATGTCTTGCTCTTGGACGACGCCTTCCAACACCTTCGCCTCGCTAGGGATTTGGATGTGGTCCTCTTGGACGCCACTTGTCCCTTTGGGCGTTGTCTGCCGGCCGGCTTGTTTCGGGAGTCCCCCTCGGCCTTGCGGCGGGCCGACTGCGTAATTTTGTCCCGCGCAGACCAAGTTTCTCCGCAGTGCCGTGAGCAAATTTGGCAAAAAGTGGATGTTGCCCGCGGCGATCGTCCTCCGCTTCCCCGAATGGAAGGGGGAGTCGTCGCAACCCGTTTGCGGAATGTGGCGACCCAGGAGTCCGCTCCCATTGAAGATTTGAGAGGACAACAAGCTTGGGTTGCCTGCGGCATTGGCAACCCCCAATCTTTTCTTGCCTTGTGCCAAGATTTGGGGGTGTCCATTGTCGGCACTTCGATTCAACGGGATCATTTCGATTGGCCGGATCGGGCCTTGGAGGGATGGGCACAAAGGGATCGCGTTCTCGTGACCGAAAAAGATGGAGTGAAGTTGCAGGGTCGTTGTCCCGATTCAGTTTGGGAGATCCTCGTGGATTGGAAATTCACGTGCGGCGAATCTTCTTGGCAAGAATTTCTGGAGGCATGGCTCCTGCCGATTCGTGCCGCTCGCATCGAACCTCTTTGGCAAGCTCATCTCGAGGCTGGTAGGGGGGGATCTTGAGCCGTCCCGATTCTCTTCGGCGGCGGTTTCGTCGCCGTTACAAGCATCGTCCCGGCCCGATTCCGTGGTTGTTGTTTCAACCCCAGCGCTTTTTCTTCTTCCTCCTTCGGCTTCTGCCCGAGCGATGGCTCCTCGCTCTGGCTCGCGGTTTGGGCAAGAATGCTCTGGTCTTTTCGCGCCGCCAGGATCTTGGCGACTTGCAGATCGGGCAAGCTTTTCCAGCTTGGTCTCGCCAAAAACGAAAAAAACTTTTGCAACAATCGGCCGGCCATTTCGCCCAAAGTGCTGCCGAAGCCCTAGTCCTTTGGCCCGGATCTGACTTGCAGCAGCGTGCGGATCAAGTTCAATTTGAGCCCGGAACAAAAGAACTGCTTCATTCCATGCGCGGTCGCGGTGCGATATTCTTGCAAGCTCACTTGGGCTCTGTTGAGATGACCGGTACCCTGATTGGATCCCAGGGCCTGGATGCCGCGACGCCGATGCGGCCCCCGAACAATTGGTATTTGGCCGAATGGATTGGCCGTTCCCGGAACCGCATTGGAACTGATGTGATTCCTCGGGAGGGTGCCTTGAAGCAAATGATGCTCAAGCTGAAGGCAGGAAAGTCCGTGATTTTGACTTTTGATCAAAATGCTCATCAAAAACCGATTTTTGTTCCATGGTTCGGCAAGTTGGCGGCTACGGAACGGACCCCTGCGGCCCTGGCCCAGAAGGTAGGGGGTCCCGTTTTGGTATGCTGGTGTGTTCGCCAGGGCAGTGGCGGCTTCCTGTTTGGTTGCCGTTTGCTGGCTGATCCGGTGGATTCCAGCGCCAGCCAAGAGGACCTCACGGGTCAATTTCACACGGCAATGGAAGACGTCATTCGACGTTTCCCGGAACAGTACCTCTGGCTACATGACCGCTACCGCACCCGCCCGCCCGAAGAATCTTGATGTCGGAATCCACCCTCCTGCAGCGCTTGCAGGCAATTTCCTCGCCCAAAGTTGCCGTTTTCGGTGATTTGATGCTGGATCATTACGTCTGGGGAGATGCTGTTCGAGTCTCTCCCGAGGCGCCCGTTCCTGTTGTTCAGACGGAGCGCGAGGAACGTCGTTTGGGCGGTGCCGGGAATGTGGCCAGCAACCTCCATGCCTTGGGTGCCGAGGTCTCCGTATTTGGATCCGTGGGTGCCGATGCTCCCGGCGATGAATTGCGGGCATTGCTCGAAGATCTATGCCGAGCGTCCTATGTCGAGCAACTCGCCGATCGTCCGACGGTGCAGAAAATTCGGGTCCTAGCACGGAGCCAACAAATGTTGCGCGTGGATCGCGAGGATTGTTCCCCTCTTCCTGTGGCCCATACCGACCTCTTGTTGCGTTCGCTTTGCCAAGTGGAATGGGATGTCTTGGTGCTGTCGGACTATGGCAAAGGAACCTTGACTCCCGAGGTGTTGCAGACTTGTCTGGCCGAGGCCAAACGTCGCGGTGTTCCTGCCATCGTGGATCCGAAGCACGCGGACTTGTCGCGCTACCAAGGAGCGACAGTGGTCACCCCCAATCGTTCCGAGACGGAAGCTTCCTTGGGGCGTTCCACGTCATCCTTGGACGATCTCGCCAAGGGTGCGGATGGCTTGCGGGAATCCTCTGGGGTGGACTCCTTGCTCGTCACCCTGGGCGCGGACGGCATGCTGCTCTTGCGCGCCGGAGAAGAACCCCTCCATCTTCCCACTGCAGCCCGCCAGGTATATGACGTGACCGGCGCCGGCGACACGGTGGTTGCCACGTTGGCCTTCGCACTCGCGGGGGGCTTGCATTTGCCCGACGCCATGAGTTTGGCCAACTCTGCCGCTGGTCTTGCCGTGGCCAGGATTGGTTCGGTTTCCGTTTCGCGGGAAGAATTGAGGTTTTGCCTGCAAGGGGCGGACACCACCTCAAAAATTGCCCAAGCAGATTCATTGGCCGCTTGTCTCACCACTTTTCGACGGGACGGATCGCGCGTGGTGTTCACCAATGGTTGTTTCGATATTCTGCACGCCGGCCATGTCCGGTATCTGCAAGAAGCCCGCAGTTTCGGTGATGTCCTGGTGATTGGCGTGAACGACGACGACTCCATTCAGCGCCTTAAGGGCAAAGATCGCCCCTTCAACAATTTGGCGGATCGGCTTGCCGTCTTGGCCGCCCTGGAATGCGTGGACTTGGTGGTGGCCTTTTCCGAGGACACGCCGGAAACATTGATCCAACTCGTTTGCCCGGATGTGCTGGTCAAGGGTGCCGATTGGAAGGTAAAGGGGGTGGTTGGCTCCTCCTTCGTGGAGGCTCAGGGTGGGGAAGTGCGGCTGATCGATCTGTTGCCCGGACGGAGCACTTCCGGTCTCGCGGATCGGATTCGTCATTCGTGACCGCCGCCCATTTTCAGCGCCGCATTCCCATTCTTGCCGTGGGTCTCTTGGCGGGAATCTTGTCCGGCCTCTTGGGCATTGGCGGCGGACTCCTGCTTGCACCGGTTCTGGTCATGCTGGGCCTGTCCCTCAAGCGGGCCTTTGGTACTGCTCTGGCCGTAGTGGCCCCTGTGGCTGCCGTCGGTGCCACGGCTGAGGGTTTCGTGGCCCCCGAACACTGGGTTCTTTGGGCGGCATTCGCCCTTGCCATCGGCGGGCAGTTGGGAGTTGGCTTGGGATCTTGGCTGATGCGCCGCATTCCCGATCGACCTCTGCGTTGGATTTTCGTGCTTTTGGTTTGGGTTGCCGCTGCTCGTTGTCTGGGATTTTGGGGTGTTCCTCCCGTGAGCACCCTGCCGGGCCTCTTCGACTCCCAGTCTTGGGTCCCGCCGTTTGTGACTGGGCTCCTGGGTATTTTTGCTGGTCTTTGTGCTGCTTTGTTCGGTGTGGGGGGCGGCATTGTCATGGTGCCGGGCTTGGTTTACCTCGTGGGCGGCTTCTCTTTCCACCAAGCGACGGGAACCAGTCTTTTGGCCATGGTCCCGACTTCCATCGTCGGCGTGGTTTTCGCCCTTCGGGACGGGCGCGTGCAGGTCGCCTCGGTGCGGCGTCTCCTTCCTTCGGCCCTGGTTGGCGCAATTTTGGGAGTTTTCCTGCGCGACCTTTTCGTGCCAGCGACCACCTTGTCTTTTCTCTTTGGCCTGTTTTTGGTGTTCGTGGCCGTTCAATTCATGCGCCAAGGGCGCCGCTGATCAGCCCGCCTTCCGTCTGCGCATTTCGTCAGCACCGGACACCCAGATTTTCACCTTGTTACGGCCGGCCTCCTTGGCCCAGTACATGGCCTTGTCTGCTTGTTGCACCAAATCCATGATGTCGGTGCGTTGGACGCCTTCGGTGGCAGCCGCACCAAAGGAAGCGCTGACCCGCACGATGTCGCCATCTGCGGTCCTCACTCGTTGAGTCTCCAGCATGCTGCGGCAGCGCTCGGCGATTTCGGCACTCTGAATGATGTCGGCGTCGGGTAAAACCAAGAGGAATTCTTCCCCACCCCAGCGGCCGACGTAATCTCCCGTGCGCACGCTGGCCTGCAAACACTGGGCGACCAATTGCAGGATCCGGTCGCCGGTCTCGTGACCCCAGCGATCGTTCACTTCCTTGAAGTGATCCACATCCGCCAACACGACACCTACGGGTCGTTGGGCGCGGCGCATGCGATCTTCGTCGCGACGCAAAGAATCCAACAGAGCCCGGCGGTTCAACATGCCCGTGAGTGAATCGGTCAGAGCGAGTTTTTCCAGTTTTTTGCGGGCGCCTACCAATTCGTGCTGTAGGGACAAAATGCGGAGCCCGGCCTGAACACGCGCACGGAGTTCTTCGGGCGCGAAGGGCTTGGCAATGTAGTCGTCGGCGCCGGCGGCAAAGCCTGCGGCCAGGGACTCCACGCTGTTGCGGGCGGTCAATAAAATGAAATACACGGGATCAGTCCCGGGAAAATTCGAGGCACGGATGCGGCGACAAAGCTCGAGACCGTCCAGACCCGGCATCACCCAATCCGACAGGATGAGCCCGGGCTTTTCCTTTTGGTAGATCTCCCAAGCGGTATCTCCGTCCTCGGCCACGAGGGTCTGATGGCCCCAGGATTGCAGGGTCTGCTCCAGGAGGCGTGCAGAGATGGTGTCGTCTTCAGCGATGAGGATGTTCACCCCTCTTTTTCGGAATAAATCGAGGAAAACTGGAGTATCAGGAGGAAAATTGCCGCTAGATTGCCCCATGATCCCCATCACCCTGTTTTTTTCGTTTTTTTCGCCCCAGGAAGGCCCTTCTTTGCTCCCTCCGCCCACCTTTCCGGTGACTTGGGAGCGGTCTGTCCAGCTACCGGATGCCTGGAGTGGCGGCATCTGTCGGCTGGATGAAGAGGATATTGCTGTTCTGTGGCATGCGGTTCGCCCGCAATGGGCCTCTTCTGACCAGGCTTTGTTTGCTGAGGATCTGGGTTGGGATGCCTTGGCCAGATTCCTGGCGGATCGGAATGGCTGGTCGGCATCCTTGGCCGCGGAGGCCGCCGTTGCCCTGCGCCCGCACTCGGTCTTGTTGCGCTATTCCCTCACTCGCGGGGATGCTCTGGCCATTTCCGGATCCGAGCCCATTCAGCCCGGATTCCCTGCCGTGTTTGGCTCCGCTCAATCTCGGTCAGTGATCTTGGATTTCGATGTCGAGATCGCCCAGCAAACCGCCATTGCCGATCCCATTGGTGGTCTCCAATATGCTGGCTTGTCCATGGCCACGTACCTTCTTCCGGTTCCCGGAGTGGGTTGGGAGGCTGAGGTCGTGATTACCGGCGCTCGCTTTTTGGAAAACGTGTCCTTGAATTTGGGGTGCAATGAAATGAGTGGAATGGCTCGCAATCCCTCGGAGATCTACGAGTTTCAGGCCACCACCCTTCTGCAACCCGGCTTGCCGGTGGACCTCCACCTTCCTGGCTGGGATGGTGACCTTGTCTTGCGGTTAGAGGCGGACGCTCGAGTTCCTGCCTCCACCACTCGAGTCGGCTCGGTGCAAGTGGTGGTGGCCCCAGGCCTGCGTACCTCCGGCGCGCTTGCTGGCGCTGTCGAGAATTTGCAGGGTCATGGAGATACCTGGCACACGTCCTCTGGGATCTTGGCCTTTGGCGGTTCTTCAGCGGATGCCCTCGCTGCGCAGGCGGTTGCCATGGCGGCCCAAGCTTCCCACTCCCTCACTACGGGACTTTCCTTTCGTTTGACACACCGGGACGAATATTCGTCGCAGGCTGCTGCTGTCCGGGGTCCCCTCCTTGCCGATCGACCTGTTCGTTTTGCCCACGGCATCCTCGCTCTGAGTATCCGGGATTGGGACGTCGAAGTAGCGCAAGCGGCGCGGATCCCGGATCCTCGGATGGACTTTCTTTATCGTGGATACCGAGGCAGTTTCTTGCCAGAAGAGAAAGCCGTGCAACTGGATTTGGATTTCCGCTTCGACGATTTGGGAGAGCCTCTTGTCCTCCGCTTGGCGGATTCCGTGGCCATTCTGCAGGTGGAGGGGGACGGAGGTTCCACCATGCCGGTGGTGAGGGCATCGGTGGATCAAGTCCTGTCAGACCGCATGGGCTTGCATGGTTACTTCCCTCTTTCCTCGGACGGGTCCCTCGTCTTGGAGCGGCAGAGCCGCCACGCCCTGCGAGTCGAAGTGCATTGCGGAGAGAAGTAGTTTGTGGGGCCATGTCGCTCCGCAACATCCCCTGGACCCTTTTCTCGTCTCTCCTGGCCTCCGCCACTTGGGTTGGCGTTCCCCTGTCCCCCGCCTTGGGAATGCAGGATGCGGGCCCGAACCCGACCGAGTTGTCCTTCCCGCGATATCCGGCCCTGTCGCCGGACGGCTCGCAGGTGGCATTCAGCCATCAAGGGGACTTGTTCATGGCCGACGTGGACACCGGACGGGCGCAACGCCTGACTGCCCATGATGCTTGGGATGGGCAACCCAAGTGGTCGCCGGACGGGCATTGGTTGGCTTTTCAGAGCACCCGTTACGGCAACCATGATGTCTTTCTGGTCGCCGTCGCCGGCGGAGCTCCGCATCGGGTCACTTGGCACTCCGAAAACGAGGCTGTGCATGGCTGGTTGGACAACGACCGTCTGCTCATTACTGCCACCCGTGATCGTCGCTATGCCCGCCGCGGAACCGGTGCCTGGATTGCCTATCGAGATGGTCGTTCGCCCACCTTATGGGTGGATGCTGCAGTGTCCCGCCCCATGCCTCTGTCCGATGGTGGAGGGATTTGTTACGAACGCGGCCATGGGGACCCCAAGCGCCGGGCTTATCGGGGTTCGGCCTCAAGTGCGCTTTGGGTTTGGCAGGACGGGCAAGCAGAACATCGCGAACTGACTCAGTTTCGAGGCAATGATCTGCACCCCATGCCGACCACAAACGGCCAAGTGCTCTTCTTGTCGGATCGGTCGTGCCCTGGCAACGAGGAGGGCCGGGATCTGGGTCTTTGGACCGTCCCGTTGACGGGTGGCGACCCGGAGTTGATCCATCACCCCGGGGGTGCCTCCTTGCGCAATCCGAGTCTAGGTGCCAAAGGCCAACAAGTCGTGGCCGAATTGGGCCTGGGCTTGGTGTTGATCGATGTGCGTCGTCGGAGTGCGCGCCCCTTTGCGGTGCACGGTTCCTTTGATCCGTCCCGGCCGGAGGGAGAGGAACGCACCGTGGAAGGTGGTGCCTCTGAGCTGGCCGTTTCTCCCGATGGTGAGAGTGTTGCCTTTGTGAGTGGCGGGGATCTCTTCGTCTTGCGCAATCACGAGGACATCCGCCGCGCCGTTCGAGTGACGAGCGCTCCGGCCCCAGACTCGGATCCCGTTTGGGTGGACCAGGGCAAGGCTCTTCTTTTTCTGAGCGAACGGGATGGCAACGGAGAAATTTATCGCGCCACCCCCAAGGATGAGGAGGATCCTTTTTACAAAAGCCGACGGTTTCAAATCGAACGGCTGACCCACACGGAAGAAGATGAGTCTTCATTGGCCCTCGCTCCGGATGGCAAGGTGTTGGCTTGGGTGCAAGGGGCCGGCCGATTGGTGGTGGGGGATCCTGCCTCCTTGGAAGTGAAGAAGGTCTTGACCGATGGGTTCGAAGCGCCGGAATTCGTTTGGTCGCCCGACTCACGATGGCTGGCTTGGTCGCAAGTGGACAATGATTTCAACTATGACATTTTTCTCGCGCCCACGGACGGCTCGCGGCCGGCGTTCAATTTGACCCATCACCCGGATGACGACACAAATCCGCGCTGGTCCCCGGATGGTCGCAAGTTGGCCTTCACTTCGCGGCGTCAAATCCTGGACGAGACCGATGTTTGGGTGGCTTGGTTGCGCAAAGAGGACGCGGAAATGACCAAGCGAGAGCGCTTGGAAGCTGCCGAAGATGAGGAGGACGAAGAAGACGAAGAGGAAGAAGAGGAAGAGGAAGAAGAGGAAGAAGAGGAAGAGGAAGAAGAGGAAGAGGAAATGGAGCCGATTCTCATTGATTTCGAGGATCTTCCCCTACGGCTCAAACGCTTGACCCGGCTCGAGGGGAATGAAAGAGCCTTGGGTTGGAATGCAGATTCCGACACCGTGTATTTCAATGCCAGCCAAGGGACCCGCCTGACTTCCGGCACCGAGGGGGCCAAGGGGTTCTTCTCGGTGGATGTTTGGCTTGGGGACTCTGAAGAATTGGCCAGCGATCCTGTTTCTGCCTTGACCTTGCACAAAAAGTCACTGTTCTACGTCCAAAAGGGGAAAATCAAAGTGCGGAAGAGCAAGGAAAAGAACTTACCCTTTGCGGTGACGGTTCGATTGGATCGTCGTGACCTTCGCACGGCCGTAATGGAGCAAGCTTGGCGTGTTCTGGATCGGATGTTCTACGACGCGGATTTCCACGGTCATGACTGGAGCGCTTCCTTGCGTAAATGGCGCAAGGCTGCTGCAGCCGCATCGACCCCGGAAGATTTTTCTGTGGCCATGAATTGGATGCTCGGGGAAATGAATGCTAGCCACATGGGGTATTACCGAGGTGGAACGAGTCAGGCCAAGGAAATCGACGCCCAAATGACGGGGGCCTTGGGGGTGGTTTGGGATCGTGCGCACCAGGGTCCTGGCCGCCGCGTTGGCCAAGTCCTCCAGGGCATGGCCGCCCATCGGGAACACTCCCGCTTGCAGCCGGGCGAAGTTGTTCTTTCCATTAACGGTGTCCCTTTCACCTCCTCGGAGAATTGGGCCCGTCTCCTCATGGGGACCGTCGGCAAGGAAACTGATTTGACGGTGCGGGGCGTGAGTGGGGCGATGCGAAATTTCCTGATTCGACCCACATCATGGTCGGCCATGAGGTTGGCCCTCTACCGCCACAGCGTCCAGAAAAACCGGGCCACGGTGACCGAACTTTCCTCGGATCGCTTGGGTTACATTCACATTGAGGGCATGGGCACCCCTAGCCTTCTTGAGTTCGAAAGGGATCTGCATCGCGCCGCTCATGGCAAGGAGGTTCTTTTGATCGATGTGCGGGAAAATGGGGGAGGGTGGACGACCGACATGGTCTTGGCCATGCTCATGGTTCGGGATCACGCGATTACGGTCCCCCGCGGGGGTGGGCCCGGATATCCCCAAGGCCGCCGCGTCTTTGCTACCTGGGAAAAACCTGTAGTCGTGCTCTGCAACGAAAATTCCTACTCCAATGCCGAGATTTTTTCTTGGTCCATTCAAACCTTAGGGCGCGGGCTGATTGTCGGCAAGGAAACCTATGGTGCTGTCATTTCCACCGGTGGCCTCACGTTGTTGGACGGATCCTTTGTGCGCGTTCCCTTCCGCGGTTGGTACGTTAACAATGAAGAGCACACCAACATGGAGCTGAATGGTTGCCGACCGGATGTCCCGGTCGAAAATTTGCCGGGGGATTTTGCCCTAGGCAAGGACCGTCAGTTGGAAAAGGCCGTGGAAGTGGGCTTGGGTTTGCTTGCCCCAACCTCCTTGGATTCGGGCGAAGACGGCGAGGTTCGCTGGTAGGCCCCGGTCATGGCGGGCACGAGCCGATCCAGTTCCGGATCGAGGACCTCGATGGTGAACTCATAACCATCCTCGATCTGAACGTCCCGGTGCAGTTCCAGAAGTTTTCCTTGGGAATCCCGCTTTTCGACCCGAGCTCCACCGGGAATCATTTGGCCCGCCAGTCTTTCTTGCGAGCCGAACATGTCAAACCACCAAAGGGTGTAGGCACCTCTTGCGTTCGAGGAAATCCATCCCTCGCCGGAATAAATTTCCGTTCCTGCCAAGACCGAACGATAGGAGGACCGAAACCAAGAACCCAAATCCAAGCGGGTGGTGATGGTTCCCAAGGTCGGACCCTGCAGGGAGAGCTCGGGACCCTCCAGAGTACCCAGATACCAGGCATAGGGGAGGGCGCGGGTGCGGCGGAGGATGGCGGGATCCGTTCGGGGGGGTGGAAAGACCTTGGCCAGACCGAGGGTCGCCCTCCGAATTTCTGCCCAGGGTTGGTTCGCGAGTTGTCGTTCCAGGCGCCAAGTGGTCTCGGTCGGAGACCATTCCATAATTTGCCGCCATTGAGGGAGGCTCTCCTCGGCTAAGGTCTGGAGGAGGAGACCGCGGCGACTGAGTGTTCCCTGCCAAGCTCGGGTCCTGCCGCTGGACGAAAAGCTACGGGCCACAATGGAGCCATCCGGCATTTCTCGGAGCATGAGTTGATCCTGGCGGGGTGCCTCACCCAGAGCGTAGGATTCGAGCAGAAACCAGGAACCGTGCAGGAGCGTTTGTCCTCGCCAATGGCAGGGCCCCGTGGCCGAGCCCGCGATTTCCCGCCCACTGCGGGGACCCAAGAGGACCCTCGGGAGGATGGCAGCCGGAGCAACGGGCGGTTCCGGGGCTTGGCAGCCGGGAGCCAACACACACAGGATTTCCAAGAGCATGTTCGGGATTCTATCCTGCCACCGTGGTGGCATTGTCTCCGGCATTCCAGGCCGAAGGGCTCGCGGTTCGACTGGGCCGTACCCCTGTTTTGCGGGGGGTGGATCTTCGTGCCCCGGCAGGGGAGGTTTATGGCCTCTTGGGTCGGAACGGGGCCGGCAAAACCACCACCTTGCGCTGCCTTTTGGGCTATTTGCCTCACTTTTCCGGTTCGGCCAAGGTTTTTGGCACGGATTCTCGTCGGCTCCATGCGGTGAAGACCCCTTTGGGTGTCGCTCTGGATCCTCCGGGTTTGGACGACACGTTGACGGTTCTGGAGAACCTTCATTTGGCCCGCCTGCGCGGGGGCATCCAGGGCGGACGGGGTCCGGAAGAATGCCTACGTCTGGTGGGCATGGCGCACCGCGCTCGGCATCGAGGGGGTCGTTTGAGTCATGGCCAGGGTCGTCGCGCGGCCGTGGCCCGAGCCCTCTTGGGTGCGCCCCAGTTGTTGGTTCTGGATGAGCCCCTCTCAGGCCTGGATCCGGAAGGGGTCGAGGGACTCTTGGCCTTGTTCCAACGATTGGCTCGGGAGGAGGGGGTGACCGTCATCCTTTCTAGCCATCATTTGCGAGAGGTCGAGGAGATTTGTGATCGAGTCGGAATTTTGGACGAGGGCCGGGTCGTGGCAGAAGGCCCCCTCGCCGAACTCCTATCCGCGGTCGGGGGCCGAGTTGAGGTGGGTTTTCGCCGATCCAAGGTCACCCTTGCCGAGTTGGAATCCCAAACGCAACTTGCCGTCCAGCCTTCCTCAGACTCGAACCGTTTCCTATTGCAAACCCTTCCAGAAACCGATTTGGTACAGCTTTGTAAACGCTTGGCGACCTCAGACTTGGGTTTGAATCTCTTTCAACCGCAGCGCCCCTCCTTGGTGGATTTCTTTCGTCAAACCACGCAGTCCCGGGAGGAAACATCATGACCGGGTTTGGCCGGGCGCTGCGCGCCGAGTTCTGGGCCCTTCGTCGTCGTCGCGGTACGCAGTGGGCCCTCTTCCTCGTTCTTGCTGTTGGCTTTTTCCAGCCGCTCTTGCGTGCCCTGATGCTGGCCGGCGGGGAGCCTCAGGTTTTGGACAGCCTTGCTACGACTCACCAAAATTTTTGGCCTCGATTTGGTCAAGGCGCGGGCTTTGGGCTAGCCCTGGCGGAACTTTCCGCCCTTGTCTTGATTGCTGGGGCCATGCCCCGCGAGGTTGCGCAAGGTGCGCTTCGGGATCCCATGGCCCGACGCATTTCTCGCCCCGCCTTTGCAACTGCCCGCGCGCTTTTGGCAGGGCTATTGCCCCTAGTCCTAGGTCTGGCGGCCGTGGTTGGCTCGGCAGTGGGTTCGGCCCTAGCTTTTGATGCGGGCCATATCGTGACGGCTCCCGTGGTGCTCGGTGAGGAGAACCCTAGGGCTCGTTCGGCCTTTCAAGATTGGTTGGCTGAGAGTGGGCTGTCGGCAGATCAGGCCGCGGCCGAGTTGGAACGAGATCCAGACTGGGCCATTCCCGCGGAGCATTATCCATTCGTACCGGTACTGGTCGCTTTCGAAGAGGATGTCCGTGCCGAGGTTTTGCAGGGTCTTTGGTCGGGAGTGCCCGCTCTGGTGGCCTTGGGCTTGGTGGCGTTTGCCCTGTCCGTATTCTTTTCTTCCGGAGCTTTGGCTGGGGGCGCGGGCTTGGGTTTGGTGCTCTTTTCCGGGACCTTCTCCGATTCGGTTGGAGACTGGGTCTTCGCCAACGCTCTTCCAGGCTTGGGTTCTCGCAGTGCCCTGGACATGGCTACTCAAGTTGCCGATGGCTACACGGATATTCCGCCCGTGGATCCAGACGCGGCCATTCGCGCCCTCGTGGCTGCCTCTTTGGCCGCCCTCGTTGGGGTCGTCCTCTCTTTGTTGGCCTTCCGCCGCCGTGCCCTCTGATGAAACGCCACCCTTTCCCCTGTGTCCTCTTACCCACGCTGGCCCTTGCGGCCTGCACGGCTTGGGAACCCTTGCCAATCCCGCCCTCTCTCTTGGCCTTGGAGGGCGTGGTGGAATACGCAAGTCCTACCAATATTTTCTTTGGCGTTGAAGTTGCTCCCAATGAATCCGATTCCTTGGATGAGTTGGAAATTCGCCCAGGCGTGCGTGTGGTTTCTGTTGCTCGGGATTCCCCGGCGGGCCGTGCTCAAATTCGAGTTGGCGACATCCTTCTGACTTGGGATGGAGTCCCGGTCAACGATCCTGCCCGTTTGGAAATGCTCCGTCTTGGAGTCGAAGAGGATCAATCGGTGGCCATCACCCTGGAACGCGGCACCGCTGTTTTGGAAACGACCGTGCAATTTTTTGGCCTCGTTTCTCCTGGGCAAGTTGGCTACGTGCACAATATCGAGCGTGGACTCCTGCGGGTGGCTTTCCAGGATCCCGTGGCTCCGCCTCCCGACAAAGCCTTCCCCTTCATTACGGAATTGGCGGAGGACAGCCCTTTGCGCCACGCGGGTGCCCGCGTGGGGGACACGATCCTCTCCTTTCAGTGGAAGGATCCTGGGTCGGCCGAGGAATTGGTGCGGCGCATCCGATTGGAATTAGAACCCGGAGATCCCTTCGCAATGCAGGTGCTCTCGAAAGAAGGGACGAAAAGTTGGATTCACAACGTGGAGGGCGAGGCTTGGCACCCGGGCCGCCGCTGCACCGAGTTTTCCCTTTGGCCGTTGTTGACCTGGCGATTGGATCCGGTTGCAGATCGCGAATCCTTGATGATTGGAGATTTGTTATTGATCTCTCTTTTCAAACAAGAACGTCTGGGGAACGAGGTGGAAACTTCCGTGCTGACCTTCTTGTCTTGGAAGACTGGGGATGCGTTGCTGGAATCCAGTTTGCCCTCTCTCGTGGACGGAGACTCGTGATTCTTTCCTGCGTTTTCTTCCTCCTCCAAACGGGACACGTTCGCTCGGTGATTCCTTTGCCGGAAGAAATCACCACCGTTCAGTTGCTGGACTTGGATGGGGATGGTCTGCGGGATGTTTTTCTTGCCGGCACGAGTGCTGCGGGATCCCGAGAAATCCGGATCTATCGCTTGCGTCCTGAAGGGGTTCTCCCCGCCGTGCCTGACCGAGTCGTGGCCATGAAGGCCGATGTCGTGGCATGGGGGGCCGGAGATTTTCGACCCGACGATCCAGGCGTGGAACTTCTCTTGTTGACGCGGACTTCCGCCTACACGATGTCTCCTCGGGAGGAGAGTCTGCGTGGGAATTTACGCAAGTTGGGGGAGGGTCCCATGTTGTTGGATTTGCCCTCCGCGACCGAGTTGCCATTTTGGCCTGCCGTGGCGGATTTGGACGGGGATGGTTTGGCGGACGCCCTAGTTCCCTTGGAAAAAGGCTTTCTGGCTCTCGGGGTCGCTGGAGAATTGGCGCAGGTCTCTTTAGGGGTGGGTCGCGACCAGCGGCCTTTGGCAGAACAAGAAGTGGGTATCCTGCGAGTTTCTGCTAGTGCTCAGCCCATGGCGGACGTGGTCGTTCCGGGCAACGATCCTGGCCTCTTTGAGGAGCCGGATGTTT
>CAYXFZ010000060.1:0-15591 GCA_964464385.1 uncultured Planctomycetales bacterium | reverse complement strand
CTCGGTCGGCCTCCAATACGCTTTGCAGGGTGGCGACAGCTGTGCGCAAGGAGCCTTCCTCCAAAAGGCGATTGGCATCTTCCAGGCGTGTCGCCAAGTCTCGTGACTCCAGGACCGTCAGACCACGAGCCGGGGCCCCTTCTTCCTGGGGAAAGAGGGAGACGACGAAGAGGAGGAGAGGGGTCATGCCAGATCCAGGCGGCGGCGGAGCAACCATTCTGCCGCAGCGAGGAGCAAGAAAAGGAGAAGGAAGGGACGGCCCGCTAGGGGAGTTTCGGCCACTTCGGTTACGCGTCGGATTCGGCGGCTGTCATCCAAAAGCAGAAGGAGATCCTCAGCTTGATCTGCAGCAACCCAATGGCCGCCGGTGGCCTGGACGATGGCGGCCAAGGTGTCGTGATCGGCCGAAGAATCGCGCGTTTCTTCTGAGGGTAGGACCACTTCCAAGCGCGCACTGTCCAAAGTTTCGCCGTCGGCAGTGCGCCCGTCGCGCAATTCAAGGCGGAAGGTACCGATGGTTGAAGGACGGAAGCTGCCCCGGAAAACCCCCGGAGTGCTGGTGTCCGCGGCCAAGAGCAGGGCTTCCCCCTCCTTTTCAAAGACCGGGAGGTCGCCAAGGTCGTGGTAATCCGCAGCGGTTTCATGGAGGCGAGCCTCCACGCGAACGGAATTGCTCAGGGTCAGACGCGTTTGTTCCAAGTAAAGGCGCGTGCGACCGCGATCTCCTCGCAAACGACCCGCTGCCAGCCATCGCAAGGTGGCGCGCCAAAAACGAGATAAGTAGCGCTCGCCATAGGGATCCCGCCAACGCCAAGTTTCATCGGTGCCGAGCCAGGCCACGCGTCCCTCCGGGGCCAGGATGCCCGCGGCGAGGACATCGGCACCCTCGTCATTGCCGGCCGAGTCGTGAATCAACCAAGCTTGCGCCCCGGGGCGGAGGCGAGCCACGGGTTGATACCAATGCAGGGCACTGGCCTCTTGCCAGAGCCGCGCGGTTTGGTCGGCTTCCGGTTCGAGTGCAACCACCGGATGGGGAAATCCAGGATCCGGAGGCAAGGCATGAAAACTGCGGCCGGCCACAGGAGGACGGCGACCCAATTGCACCGGCAACAGGGGCTCCAAGGGCGAGGCGTGCAGGATGGCCGGGTTGTGATCGGGGCCTGCGATTGCCAAAAAACCACCCCCGCGCCGGACAAATTCGGCCACGGCATCCAAGAAACGAGGACCGTCCAAGGGATCCGGCGAAAGCCGGGCGATGTCCACGTCACCCAGGATGACCACATCGAAGGCTTCTTCAAGTTCCTCCAAACTCACCGGCACGGCACGCAAACGCGCCAAACCCGGGGAGGCCTCTTGCAGGAAATCGCGGCCAGCGTCGGCCAACCAGCAGCGCAGTTCGATTTCGTTTTCGGCTCGGAGGAGACGGTTTTTTAGGTATCGATATTCGTAACGAGGGCGGCCCTCCACGTAAAGGACGCGAATTTTTACCGGGCTCACTTGCACCGTGAGGGTGAGGTGGTTGTTGGCCGAGTTGGTTTCCTCAGGCAAGGTGTCCACAATTGCGGCGAGGGCTAGCTCTCCGGGCTCCTCGGCACGAGCAGCCAAGCGCAATTCCACGCCTTCAGCGCTGGGCAACACTTCCGTTGCATCCACGACCCTACCGTCGGCGAACTGCAAGCGAACTTCCAGGGGCACTGCGGGTACAGGGCCATGCGCAAGAAGTCGAAGTCGAAAGAGAATTTCGTCGCCGACCATGACCAAGTCGGGCGCTTGGACGCGTTCCAAGGCAAGATCCACAGCGGGAGTTGGGTCTCCCAAAGCGATGGCATGAATGCGCACACCCTCGGCTGCCAAGCGGGCAGCAGCTAGGCGAGGATCTTGGCCACGGGTGGCACGCCCGTCCGTCAAGAGAATGGCGTCGGGAATGCGGCGTCCACGAAATTCAGCGCGCAGAGTGTTTAAGGCCCCGGCCAAGTCCGTTGCCGCTCCGTTCGCATTCAAATCAGATCCGTCTGCTCTCGTCGGCGACAAACGATCGGCAAAACGCCAATGGGAAAGAGAAAAACGATCCGCTAAGTTTTTTTGCCAAGGACCCAACAATAGATTTCGACTGATTGCGTGATTGGGGTCCGCCCGCCGCATGCTGGCGGAGTCATCCACCAAGAGAGCAAGCGGCGCATTTTCTTCGTGGACTTGTTCTGTCCGTAAAACTGGATCCAGGGCAAGAAAGATGGCTAAGGCCAGGAGGAGGGCCCGCAGCCCGGCCAAGAGGAAGCGCCCGCGTCGTATGGGGCGGCGATAGATGCCGAAAGCCAGCCACAAAATGAGAGGCGCAACCACCAAACCCAGGACCCAAGTAGGAGGCAAGTGTCGGAAGATGAGTTGGCTTTGTTCCATCATCCTCGTTTCCGATCCAGGCGACCGGCGTGCATACTTTCGATCGCCAACGCAGCGGCAACTAGAATAAAAAAGAGCGGCGCGCTTTCCAGTGGGTCTTGCGAATCCAAGGGCGATGCATTTCGGTCCTCTTCCGCCGCCAGAGGAGTGATGGCCTCCAAGCGGTCCGCATCCATGCGAGCGAGATCACTTTCTCCGGGTGGCGGTACCACTGCAAAAGGAAAACGCAGGGAGGTCGGCACAGAGTCCGTGTTGGGCATCCGCAATTCGGCGATCCAAGTCCCGAGGAGGTGCACGGTTTGCAAGGGCAAGGTGCCTGCCCTGTCGCTTGCCAAAGGATCCAGCAACGGGCGGGAGGTGGTGCCTTGTGGGCTCCGCAACAGAATTTCAGTGGGCGTCTGCTCGAGGGCAAGGAGGAGCTCGGAACCGGACTCTACGGTGTGGGCGGGAGTTTCTGCCGTGGCCGACCAATGGGCCAAATCGAACAGGAAGGGCAAAGTTCCGCCAGGGACCTCGGCGAAGGCATTCCATCCCGGGAGGGGGGCGCAGGCCAGCACCAACACTTGGCCTCGGCCAACGCGCCAGTGCACGGCCGCCGGGCCAAGCACTTCTTGGGCTTGCAGAAAACGCAGCGGGATCATTTTGGATCGGACATCCAAACTGCGCCACCTGCGCACAGGAATTTCTGTCAGCAAGGGCAACCAGCGGGGATCTTGAAAGAGGGCCAAAGGGGGCCAGTCTGCCGCTTGGATCTGCAGGCGGGCACGTTCCGGATCCGCTTCCGACATCGGGCCAATGCGGACCTCTTCCCCATCCAGGAGGGCCAAGAGTTCAGCGTGGGCAGGGGCATTCAGAGCGGGGCCCGCCACAATCCAAAGACCCATACCGGCGCGAACTTGTTGCGCGATTCGCCCGGCCAATCCCATGGGTAGGTGGGGCAAATCGGCCAAGATCAGTAAATCGGTTTCTACCAGATCCGCCGCTCCGAGGGTGGCCGGATCCCGGGCTTGGGTTTGCACGGGAGCGCCCTCGCCCAAATCCAAGAATCGCATTAGGGTGGCGGCTACGCCCTCGCCTGGAGATTCGCTGAGCAAAAGAAGTCGGGGGGCAGTCCGTACCTCCAAAATTGCGGCCCGGGAATCGTCGGCCGCCAAGGAGTCCGGTTCCAGGCGAAGCTCCAGTGCTCGGCGTCCCGGGCGTGGCGGTATCAGGCGAAGACTCCACACGGCCTCGCCACCCGCTGGCACTTCAATGGATGCCTCGGCAATGGGGGCATCATCCAAAAACAAACGTCCCCGAATGGTCCTCGAAGCTTTGGTGTGAAACCCGCGAACTCGCGCTCGCACCTCCACCGATTCGCCCGGAGAAACCACGGCAGGATCCACTTCCAGGGCGACGATGGCCCAATTCTCGGAGGAGTTGTCCCCTACCTCCTCCCAAAAAACCGAAACGCCATCCGCGGCCAGAGAGTCCAAGGCCTTCGGCAACAGTTCGCCTTCCCAAGAAGAGGCTTGCAGATCCGTGTAAAGACGAACGACCAAGTGATCGCATCCTGCGATGGCCAATTCAGCGGCACTCTTTCGGGCAGTGGCCAAGGCCCCAGCCCAATCTGCCAAGCCCGATCCCACAGTTCGTTCCTCTTGGCATGCGGCGCCGACCTCGGTGGGGTGCCCGATGGCGATGCGTTGGGCGCGGGGGCTAGCCAGGATCAAGGCGGCCTGGTCGCCGCGACTTCCATCCAGGGCCGCTAGGGCGGAGCTCGCTGCGGCGCGTGCCCGCTCCCAAGAGGATTGGCCGTCTTGGCGATGTCCCATGGAGAGGGATGTATCCATGACAACAATCAATCCTTGGCTGGGTCGATCCAGAGTGAGTTTGTTCTCTTCTGAACTGCCGGGTCGGGCCAGAGCCAAAATAAAGAGGATGACGGCGGCCGTGCGCAAGAGCAAGAGCAAGAGATCTTCCAGAAAGAGCCGGCGACGCACGCGCTTTTGAGCGCGCCGCAAAAAATCCATGGCAGAAAAATCCAAGCGGCGGTGGCGCCGCCGGGAAAGAAGGTGGATCACAATGGGAACGGCGGCCAAGGGCAAGAAACTCAGAAACTCAGGGCGCAGAAAATTCATCGGCCAACCCGGCGCATGCGATGGTTGCGACGATTCAAAAATTCCACCAATCCAGCTTCCAGAGGTTCATCGGTGGGCATGCGGCGAAATTCCACGTCGAGTCCCCGTAGGCCGCGGCGAAGTGCGGCGCCGTGATTCTCAAATTCTTCCAAGTAGGCTTGGCGCACCGCGCGCGGATCCAAGCGCAAGAAGTCGCCACTCTCCAAGGGCTCGAAGCGAGTGGCACGGCCCCAAGGGAAATCCACTTCGGCCGGATCCAAGACGCGGAGGACAATCAAATCGTGGCCGGCGTGCCGGACCCGAGCTGCGGCCTGGGTGGCATCCTGCACTTCGCCCAGAGAGTCCGTAATCCAAACAAAGAGCCCGCGACGCTCCATCCGGCCGGCGGCTTCTTCCAGCAGGGCGGCAGGTTCCGTCTCGCCGCTGGGATTGGCCTGTTCCAAGGCCCAAATCAAGCGTTGCCAATGCATTTCACCCGAGCCCGGGGGCAACCAAGGCAGGTCTTGGCCCGCACCCAAGGCTAGGGCGAAGGAATCGTGCTGCATCGTCAGGAGTCGGGCTAGGGCAGCCGCCAGCCAGGTGGCGTAATCCCATTTGCTCCACTCCAGACTGCTGAAGTTCATGGAGGCTGAGGTGTCCACCACCAAACAGGCCGTCAAGGCGTTCTCTTCCTGATAACGGCGCACGTAGGGGCGGTCGGTGCGTGCCAATAGTTTCCAATCCAGGTGGCGGGGCTCGTCACCGGGGACATACTCCCGGTGTTCGGCAAAGGTCGAACCGGAGCCTTGGATCGGGGAAAGGTGCCGTCCGCCGGTAAGACCTTCTACGGCCCGCCGCGCCCGCAATTCCAAGCGGGCCAGCTTTGCCAGGAGCCTAGGATCCGACGCCTGCTGCACGATCCTCACTCAGGGCGTCGGCATGCGAGGGGATTTCCTTCAACAGCCGGGCGACGACGGTGTCGGCGTCCATGCCCTCGGCTTGGGCGGCAAAGTTGGGCAGGACGCGATGCCGGAGCACGGCCGGAGCCACGGCGGCAATGTCCTCGGCGGCGGCATGGTGACGGCCCTGCAAAAGGGCGCGGGCCTTGCCGGCAAGAACCATGGCCTGGGATGCCCGTGGCCCCGCACCCCAGGTGACCCACTCACGAATGAAACTTGGGGCGGAGGCGTCGTCCGGGCGCGAGGCCCGGGCTAAGCGCACGGCATAGTCCAGTACCGAATCTGCGGCGGGCACGGCCCGAACGAGGGCCTGCAAACGCAAGAGATCTTCACGTGTGAGGACGGGAGCTGGCGTTTTCGGTGAGGATCCGGTAGTTCGGCGGAGAATTTCGGTTTCTTCGTCCACCTCAGGGTAGTCCACTTTGATCAAAAAGAGGAAACGATCCAGGGCGGCTTCGGGTAACGGGAAGGTGCCCTCTTGTTCGATGGGGTTTTGCGTCGCCAACACGAAAAAAGGATCGGGAAGAGCATGGCCTTCGCCGCCAATCGTGACTTGGCGTTCCTGCATGGCCTCGAGCAGGGCGGCTTGGGTCTTGGGTGGGGTGCGGTTGATTTCGTCAGCCAGGACCACATTGGAAAAGATTGGGCCGGGGCTAAAGCGAAAGGAGCGCTCGCCAGAAGTGGGATCGGTGTGCAGGATCTCGGCGCCGGTAATGTCGGCCGGCATCAAATCGGGTGTGAACTGAATGCGGCGAAACCCCAACTCCAGGGCGCGGGCGAAACTGTCCACCATCAGCGTTTTGGCGAGACCGGGGACACCCACGAGCACGGCGTGGCCGCGCGCAGCCACGGCAATCATGAGTTGCTCGATCACTTCATCTTGGCCGACGATGATCTTGCCGATTTCTTCGCGCAAAGAGGAGAATGCTTGGGTGAAGCGCTGGGCGTCCTGGAGATCAGCAGGGGAGTCAGTCATTGGGGAAACCGAGAATCGGCGAGGGGATCGTGAGTCAGCCAGAGGAGTTCTTCCTCTTTCTTTTGTACGTCTGCTTGGGCCGTTTCGGTGCGCATTCTTTCGGTCCGTTCAATTTCTTTGGCCGGAACCAACTCCACTACGGCCGGAACCACGAAAACCACAGCGAAAAAAACCACCATGCCAATGAGAAGGCCCTCAATGAGGCGGTCGCGGGTGGTCTTGCGGGCCGGAATCACCGCGGCAGGGCGTCTCCATAGAGGGCAGATTGTTCCAACCACTCTTCGATGCGAAGCAGGCGGTTGTACTTAGCGACCCGGTCAGAGCGGCACGGAGCGCCAGTCTTGATTTGGCCGGCACCCACGGCCACGGCCAGATCGGCGATCGTGGTGTCCTCCGTTTCACCAGACCGATGGGAGATCACGGTGCGGTAGTCCGAGGATTGAGCCATATCGATGGCCTCCAAAGTTTCGGTCAATGTGCCGATTTGGTTCACCTTGATGAGGATGCTGTTGGCTTGGCCGCCATCAATGCCGCGACGCAGGCGGGTGGTGTTGGTGACAAACAAATCGTCCCCGACCAACTGCACATCATCACCCAAGGCATCCGTTAGGGCGGTCCAGCCCTCCCAATCATCTTCGTCCAAACCATCTTCGATGGAAACGATGGGGTATTGGGAGCACCAAGACTGGTAGAAGGCCACCATTTCGGCCGCCGATTTGATTTTTCCATCAAAATGGTATGCACCGTCCTTGTAAATTTCGGTGGCGGCTACATCCAAAGTGATGGCCATCTGGTTGGCCCCGGGTTGAAGGCCAGCTTCTTCGATTGCCTGCAACAGGAGTTCGACGGCTTCAGCGTTCGAACTCAAGTCCGGGGCAAAGCCGCCCTCATCGCCAATGGCCGTGGCCAGTCCCTTCTTTTTCAAGAGGGCTTTCAGAGCGTGGTATGTCTCGCCGCCCCAACGCAGGGCCTCGGCAAAACTGGGCGCCCCCCACGGTTGGATCATGAACTCTTGAAAATCCACGTTGTTGTCGGCGTGTTCGCCGCCGTTCAATACGTTCATCATCGGTGCCGGAAGGCGCCGGGCGCCGGCGCCGCCGAGGTAGCGGAAGAGGGGCAACTCGGCGTCATGGGCCGCCGCCTTGGCCACCGCCAAGGAAACTCCCAAGAGAGCATTGGCCCCGAGACCGCTCTTGTTGTCGGAACCGTCCAGTTCAATGAGGGCGCGATCCACCTCTTCTTGGAGGTCGGCATCCATGCCCAAGAGTGGCGGGCCGAGAATTTCGTTGACGTTACGAACGGCCTGCTGGACGCCCTTTCCACCGTAGCGATCCTCGCCATCCCGCAATTCCACCGCTTCATGAGCGCCGGTAGAGGCCCCCGAGGGCACTGCCGCCCGGCCAAAGGCCCCATTGGCCAGTTCCACTTCGGCTTCCAAGGTGGGATTTCCGCGGGAGTCCAAAATCTCGCGGGCGTGCACTGTGGCGATCTCAGTCATGGATTTCTCTGTCTAATCTTATCGCTGCGTTTCCCTTTTCATGGGGATTTGGCCGGATCGGCGGGGAATGCGACAATGAGCGGCTTGGCGGGTGGCCGCCTACCCATGTTCACCATTGATGACCTCGATTGCCGCCATGGCTCGCAGATTCTCTTTCAGGGTGCTTCCCTGAAGGTGGAGACGGGTTGGAAGGTGGGTTTGATTGGACCCAATGGCTCCGGCAAGACCACCCTCTTTCGCCTGATCACCGGCGAGGAACAGGCCGAGGGCGGGACCATTCGCCTGCCAACCGGCATTCGGGTCGGCTACTTCGACCAAAAGGTGGGCGAAATGTCGGGTTGCGATGCTGTCGAGCAAACGGTGCGGTGTTCCGGCCGGGTGGGGGATCTGCGCCACGAACTGGAGGCCTTGGAACATCGCATGGGCGATCCTCAACCTGGTGATGATCTGGATTCTCTGATGGGCCGTTATTCCGGCCTGCAGACGGAATTCCAAACTCTGGGAGGCTACGAAATTGATTCCCGTGCTCGCGAGTGCTTGGCTGGCCTTGGTTTTTCCCCAGAACGCATGACCCAAGATGTGGGGGAGTTGTCGGGTGGCTGGAAGATGCGCGTGGCCTTGGCCGGAATTCTGGTGCAAGAACCGCAAATCTTGCTCTTGGACGAGCCCACAAACCACCTGGATTTGGAGTCCATCGTTTGGTTGGAGGAGTTTGTGCGCAAGTATCGCGGCACCGTGGTCATGACCTGTCACGATCACGAGTTTTTGAATCGTGTAGCAACCCGCATTGTCGAAATTGACGAGGGCCGTCTGCGGGTATTTCCCGGCGACTACGATTTTTATCTGGCGCAAAGAGAATTGGAGGACCACCAGCGGCATTCCGCCTTCGTTCGCCAGCAGGCCCACATTGAGCGGGAGATGAAGTGGATCAATTCCTATCGCGCCAAGGCGCGCAAGGCCAGCGCCGCGCAGTCTCGCCTGAAACGATTGGATCAGTTGGAAAAGTTGGAGGCTCCGCGTTCGCGGCGGCAACGCGTGCGCTTTAAAATTCCCAAAGTGGCTCGGTCCGGCGATGATGTCTTTGTCTGTGAGGATCTCGGAAAATCCTACGGGGACAACGTCGTCTTTTTGGATTTAGCCGCCCACTTGCGCCGCGGCGAAAAGTGGGCCGTCTTGGGTGTCAACGGCGCTGGCAAGACCACCTTTTTGAAATTGGTGCGCGGTGAATTGGAGCCGGATTGTGGCCTATGCAAACGGGGGGTGGGGCTCGAAGTGGGTTACTTCGCTCAGCACAGCACTGAGTTGTTGCACCCCCAAGCCTCGGTTTGGCAAACCATGCTGAGTGAGTTTGCCAGTGAATCCATGGGGAGTTTGCGCAAGTGCTTGGCTGCCTTCGGATTTGAAGAACACGACATGGACAAGCCCACTGCGGCCCTATCCGGAGGGGAGAAGGCCCGTTTGATCCTGGCCCGCATGCTTTATAAGCCACCCAACTTCCTGGTCTTGGACGAACCCACCAACCACCTCGATGTCGAGGCCAAGCAGGCCCTCTTGGATGCCTTGGCTTCGTACACCGGGACTCTCCTCTTCGTCAGCCACGACCGCCACTTCCTGCAGGCCCTCGGCGAAAAAATTCTGGTCTTGGAGGACGGTGCCGCCCATTTCTACGGCCACGGTTACCGCGACTATGTCGCCATCACCGGCCACGATGCCCCCGGCGCCCCTGTGCGAGTTTGAATCGCCATCTCGATTGTTGACGCCCTCGTCATCGGCGAGGGATTGCATCAAAATGATTTCCTCGGAGCCGGTGAAATGGATCACATTGCTGATCACGAGTCATCCAGGATCCGAGGTCCAAGTTGGATCTGCGAGTCGGTCTTGGATGTTTTGAAGGGAATCTTAGACCAATTCCAAGGCCTTCTTCCTATAGGGGGGAGGTTCCTGCCCGCTCAAGGAGGGCGCCAGCAGGAAAAGCACAACCCACCGTATCTTTCGCATTACGGGGAGGAGGCCTTGGCCGTGTTGTTGTCCCAGTCGAAACGGAAGCTGAGGAGTCGGTCGCCGCGTTTCAGGACGATGGTCTTGACGGCTTCGCCGCGGCGAAGGGCGCGTCGGAGGTCGCCTTGGGCCTCCAGCTTGGTGCCGTCAATCTGAATGACTTTGTCGCCGGCCTTCCAGCCGACCTGTGCGGCCATGCCCTCCTCGACCAAACTTTCGACAGTGAGGCCGTCTTCGTCCGAGAGGTATACCCCTAACATGCGGCGGTTGGGGCGACGACTTTCTCCGCCACTGTTATTTGACAAGATGTCCTCGCGCGGCAGCATTTGGTCCGTATTGGCCAAACGCCAAGCAGCCAAAGCTACGACCTTGGAGGAGTACTTTTCATACCGTTCGATGGCGTTGTCGAAGTGGTCGTGCTGGGTGTGATGGACGTAGTTGTAGTTGGATTCGCCGGATTGATTCCAAAAGAAACCTGGCACGCCGTTGCGGAGGTAGGAATCGTGGTCGGAGCCAATGCCCAGGGGCAAGGAGCGGGTGGAGCGAATGCGGAAACTGAATTCCTCGTCCCCTTCCGCGACCATTCGGTCAATGGGCTCGAAGGCCTCCTCAAAAATGGGCTCCAACAAGGGCGTGGCGGCAATGCCCGAGAGAAAGTTGGTGCCACCATCATGGACAATCACCGCACTGATGCGCTCACTCTCTTCGGGGAAGTTTTTGATGTGGGCGAGGGATCCCAAAAGGCCCTGTTCTTCGCCGGTCCACAGCATGAATCGAATCGTGCGGCGGGGTTTTTGCCCCGTGCGGCGCATGGCCTCGCCGATCAAGCGGGCTGCCTCCAGCGTCGTGGCGCAACCTGTGCCGTTGTCGCAGGTGCCTGTGGAACCATCCCAAGAATCTAGGTGGCCCCCAAAGATGACCAACTCCTCCGGCATTTCTGTCCCTGGGATTTCGGCAATGACGTTGTACTGCGGGATGGGGCCAGGGTGAAAGACCTGATCGCAGTCGAATTCCACTTCCACCTCTTGCCCTTCGTCCAACCAAGCCGCCAATTGTTGCCCCTGAAAACGAGGCAAGAGAATTTCGGTGCGAGTGGGGATGGCATCGTTTTCAATGCGGTACCGGCCCGAAGTGACGACCAAATCACCGCGCGTCACACGCACGGTGCCAAAAATGCCTTCCTCATCCAGAAAGTGACCAAGGGCGGAACGGAAATCATCCCCATCAGAATCCCACCGGGGGGAGGAACCGCCGCCTAAAAGGATCCAGGTGTTGGCGAAGGTGCCAGTGGCCGCAGCCATGGCCTCTTCGTCTGCCGGTGCCCTACGCAGAGGGCCTCGCTCGGGGCCATTCGTGCCTGGCGTCCAGGAACGCGTCGTGAGCTCCAATTTCATTTTGCGCGGTTGCACGACCCGGCCACTCAGTTCGCGGCGCTCGAAACCCACGGGAAATTCGCCCCACGGTTCCAGGCGGACATTGGGCACGCCGAAATCCCGGAAGCGTTGTGCGGCCCATTCGCAGGCCTCCTGGCACTGGGGGGAAGAGGTCAGGCGCGGGCCAATGCCGTCCACCATTTCGGCCAAGTGTTGCATGACTTGGTTTTCTTCCGCCGCGATTTCCAATATCGTGTCACAAACTACGTCGTGGACGGGCAGGCCGGTTTCGGGCCAAGCCTCGGGCGCGGCGGCCTCCACCGGGTTGAGGATGACATCTTGCGGGGCAAGGACGGGGAGAAGGAGGAGGCTGAGCAAGGATGCGAGCATGGGGACACTTTACTCGGCTCCGCCAATCCCGCAGGGTGCCGTAGAATCCGTTCGTGGAAACGCAAACGTCCCGCCGCCGTGCGGTTTTGCCCAATTTGATGACGTTGGGCAATTTGGCTTGTGGTGTCTGTGCCCTGCTTTGGCTCTTCGAGGCCATGCAAAACAACGATCGGCAGTTGGTGCAGTATGCCGGTTGGTTGATGGTTCTGGCCACGGTCTTCGATGCCCTAGACGGGAAATTGGCGCGGCTGACCCGCACGGCTTCGGACTTTGGCGCTCAATTGGACAGCTTGGCCGATGTCGTCACCTTTGGGGTGGTGCCCGCCGTCTTGGTGCGCACTCTTTTGCAGATCGAAGGCCCCACCTTTGAAGTGCTTCCCCACCCCCGGCTCATGGTGGCGGGTCCGATCCTGTTTGCTTGTTGTGCGGCTTTGCGCTTGGCCCGGTTTACCGCTAGTCAACACGCCAGCGACCAAACTCAAACCCACGAGGCATTTGAGGGCTTGCCAACCCCGGGTGCTGCCTGCGTATTGGTGGCCTTGGTGCTGACCTACTTTGGTATTTCCGATCCCGACACCCTGATTCCGATTTCCGAGGCCGGCATTCTTACCGTCAAGCATGGCATTCTTCTTTGTCTTCCTTTCTTGATGATTCCTCTGGCGGTGCTCATGGTGACCCGGGTTCCCTTCCCGCACTTTGTTGCTTGGATGAATCGCACCCGCCATCCTTTTCAGCGCACCGCCGAGATGACCATCCTCTTGGTCCTCCTCTTTGTGGAGCCCGAATTTGCCCTGCTGTTGTTGTCATTGACCTTCGTCATTCTTCCTGCCTTGCGCGCAGGATTTAGAGCCATCCCGGCGCGTTCGCGGTTCGGTGTGGATCAGGGCCGACCTTCATGAGTGCTCTGTTCCTTGGCCTCGGCTCCAATCTGGGTGATCGAGCCGAACATTTGCGTTTCGCCGTACGCCGTCTTGCTCGAACTCCAGGCTTTCGCGACTTACGTTTGAGTCGTCTTCGCCAAACTTCCCCGGTTGGCGGCCCGGAGCAACCTGATTTTGTAAATGCCGTCCTGCAATGCGAAAGTTCGCTGACGCCGCGCCAAGTTCTGGCCCGTTTGCAACGGGTCGAGCAGATGAGGCAAAGGCGACGCATCTGTGCCGATGGCCCTCGCACTCTGGATTTGGATTTGCTGTTATTTGGCGCCCAAGATATCCAATCCGATTTCCTCACCATCCCTCATCCTCGAATGCAAACCCGTCGCTTTGTGCTGGAGCCCTTGGCAGAGTTGGCGCCGCGGCTTGCTTTCGGAGGTACTAC
This sequence comes from uncultured Planctomycetales bacterium, assembly GCA_964464385.1. GTDB lineage: Bacteria > Planctomycetota > UBA1135 > UBA1135 > UBA1135 > CAYXFZ01. The sequence continues at coordinate 2,584 of CAYXFZ010000060.1, read as the reverse complement.
GGCGAGCGCATGTCTGAAATCCTTGGCGGACTGACCCTGTTGCGGGATGTGTCGGCCTTGGCGGATTGGCGCAACGGCTTGGCTGCGGGGCAATCTTTAGGTTTGGTGCCGACCATGGGCGCTCTGCATGAAGGTCATGGCAGTCTGGTGCGCGCGGCAGGGGAGCAGTGCGATGCGGTGCTGGTGTCCTTGTTTGTGAACCCCTTGCAGTTCAATGACTCGCGGGATCTCGAGGCTTATCCGCGGAACGAAGCCGCCGATTTGGAGTTGCTGGAGGGTTGGGGTGCCGACGCCGCGTTTCTGCCGACCATCAAGGAAATGGCCCCTGCGTGCGAAGCGGACTGGGAGCGGGCTGGTGAGTTGGGTGCATGGTGGGAAGGAGAGTTTCGTCCCGGACATTTCGACGGCATGCTGACGGTTGTTCGACGTTTGTTTCAGAAAGTGCGACCCACCCATGCTTGGTTTGGGGAAAAAGATGCTCAGCAACTTTTCTTGGTGCAGCAACTGGCCGCGCGGTTGGGTACACCAGAAATTGTGGCGGGTGCCACCTTGCGGGAGGCTGATGGTCTTGCCCTCTCTAGCCGCAACCAACAACTTTCTGCCGAAGATCGCCAGCGCGCACTTGCCCTCCGTGCAGGATTGCAGGAAGCCAAGCAGGCTTATGAGGAGGGGATGCGAGATGTCCCAGCCCTGGAATCCTTGCTCCGCGCTCCTTTGGAGGCGGCAGATTTGCAGGTGGACTACGCTGCTCTTGTGGGGAATTCTGATTTTGCTCCGGCCGTTGTGACCCAAGACGGCGGTCCCTGGCTGGCAATTGTTGCCGCCCACGTGGGCACGGTGCGATTGATTGACAACCTTCTCTTGGGGGAGGAAGCAGGATGACTTGGACCCGCGAAGCCTGTGCCAAAGTCAATTGGACCTTGGAAATCCTGGGCAAGCGGCCGGATGGTTTTCACGAACTTCGCTCTTGGTTCCTGCCCTTGGCCCTAGCCGATTCTTTAGGCGCGGAATCTTCAGCAAGCACCACTCTGGTTGTGCAGGGTACGGATCTCCCGGCGGACGAGAACAACCTAGTTCTCCGCGCCGATGCCGCTTGGCGCAATGCAGGCGGCGAAGCTCCGTCCCTGGCCTGGCATCTCCAAAAAAACATTCCCGTCGCGGCCGGATTGGGCGGCGGAAGTAGCGATGCCGCCGCCGCCCTGCTCCTGTTGCAGGATGCCGCCAACTTGGCCCTGCCGACCGAGGTCTTGGTCTCGGTGGCCGCGTGCTTGGGTTCGGACGTGCCGTTTTTCTTGTCGGCAGAGGGGGCCGAACTCCGCGGTGGGAGAGGCGAGCAATGCTTGGCCACCGCACCGCTTCTCGGCCAAGCCTTGGTCTTGGCTTGGCCCGATTTCCCGGTGTCCACGGCTCAAGTGTTCTCCGTGTGGCGCGGAGAAAAGGAGACTTCCGCGTTGGTTGATTTGGAATTTCCCGTGATTCCGGGTCCCAATGATTTGGTTTCCGCGGCGCAGACGGCCTTCCCCGCCCTGGTTGGTTTTGCCGAAACTCTGCGCATTTTTGGCCCCTTCCTGCAGAGCGGTTCCGGCGGTGCGCACTTTCTTCCCTGTGCCACGGCAAAAGAGGCCGAGGATTGCTCGATCCAAATGCAAGCTGCCGGACTGCAAGTTGTGGTTACCCAAACCCGCGAGGCGCGACAACCATGTTGATCGTTGGCCCGGGCCGGGTTGGACGGGCGCTTGCGTTGGTGCATGCTCGCGCCGGCGATGCAGTCTGCTTGGTGGGCCGCACGGCCGGAGATTGGCAAGCCTGGGCCGAACGTTTTGGCATCCAAACATCGGTCGAGATCCCTTTGGGCGCCGATTTCGCCACAGTGTTATTCGCCGTTCCGGACGATGCCCTGGATTCGGTTGTGGCCGAGACCATTCTTGCTCTTGCCCCTCGTAAGGGCCGCTTAGTAGTGCACTGCAGTGGTTTGCATGACCTCAATCCATTGGCGGCCTTTGCGAGGGCTGGGGCGAAGCTGGCCGCCGTACATCCTGTGATGGCCTTTGCCTCCCCGATCTCTGCCGCCAAAGCCTTGCCCGATGCATTCGTAACCGTCTTGGCAAACAAGGGTTCCGCTGCCGCCGCCCTCCGCTTGGTGGAGGTATGGAAGGCGCGGCCCGTGCCTTTGGCCGCGGATGTTGATCGGCGTCGCGTCCACTTTGCCCTGAGCTTGGCCGCGAATCACGTCACGGGTTTGTTGGCTTGGGCCGAAGAACTTTTGCGCCCGGCCGTGGGGCCCATGGCCCACGATTTGGTCCATCACTTGGCCAGCCAAGCCGTACAACAAAGCCAAATGGATGGTGTCGAAGTTGCTCTCACTGGTCCGGTCGTGCGCGGTGATGTTGCCGCGGTGCAGAGCCATCTGCAATCCTTGCGGGGCCGAGAGCGCGAGCGGGCTCTGGACGCATTGGCAGTAATGCTGCACGCCACGCGCAACATGGCACGGCCTTCCCTTGCCGCCCGTCGCAAACTCCGCCAGCTTTTGGCCCCATGAGCATCGTCTTGTCCTTGGCGGGACCCGATGTTGCCACTTTGCGGC
>CAYXFZ010000059.1:15234-15748 GCA_964464385.1 uncultured Planctomycetales bacterium | reverse complement strand
AGGGATTCATGAGACGACACGGCTGGATCGAAGTCTGCGGTCCGCGGCATCAGGAGCGGGCCAATACGCGTTTGCGCGCGCGGATATTGAAGTCTTGGGTGGAACAAAGTTCCCAGGAGATTCTGGTCGGGCTCAAGAAATCGGGGATCCTGCCTACCGCTGCGGTCCTGCCCATGTTGCCCTCCTTGCCCTCGGTGCCAACGCTGGCCCAGTATCGTTCCGGCCCCCCGCCAGTTTTGCGTTTGGAGGTGGGGGAGGGACAAACGGAGACGGTCATGGCCTCCGTCCTGGATTTTCTTGGGGAATCTTCCTCAAACTCCAACTCGGAAGGAGCCAAGCCGACCCGATCCCCAGTTTTCGAACTTCCGGGTTTTCCGGGCGGCGACCGATTCTGGGCGATTAAGGGGACACTATACCTAACTCGCCCGCGGGCGAGTTAGGTATAGTGTCCCCAGAATCCAGAATCCGCAGGTCAGCTCCGGCCGGAATCCATCTGAGGCGCAGTGGAAACCCG
>CAYXFZ010000059.1:5137-15224 GCA_964464385.1 uncultured Planctomycetales bacterium | reverse complement strand
AGTCGAGGATTTGGGCAAGCGTTTCGTCTTGGAGTCCGAGTCGGGAGAGTCCTTTCTCCAAAGAGGAGAGGAATTGATCCGCGACTTTGTTCTGGACCTGGATCAGAGAATGTCGAGGATTCCAGTCGCGCTTGAGCTGTCCGTGAGGGTGGACACCGAAGCCCGGTAGTTGAGGTCTTGGCTGATCTTGGAGTTCCAAGGCAGCATTTCCTTGTCGCTGACAATTCCCAAGGCAACGCCCGCAAAGGCTCGACCCAGGGGAGTGTAGTCGCGATCGTTGCCAAGCATTTCCGCCAGCGGATCCACCGAGCGGTGGTCGCCAATGAAACCCAGCGCGGTGGCCACGGCCGAGAGCACGGACAGGGGAGGGACGCTGCCATCTTTGGGCCTCATGAGGGCCAACAACGTGTCCACGACCATGTGATCTTTGAGCAGGCCAAGGCTGATGGCCGCCTGACGGAGCAAACCGGGAAGACGGCGACTTTCTCGCACCATTTCCGTAAGGTCTTCCTTGTTTTCCTTGGCGCCCAAGAGGCCAAGCGAAACCGCGCAGTAACCCCGGAAATCTTCAACGCGGGATTTTTGCATGGCTGCGTAGATGTCCTCCTTGGCGATTTCCATACGCATGAGGCCCAAGGCTACGGCATAACCAGATTTGGAGGAGGGGCTGCGCTCTTTCTTGAACGCGGTGTGCACGGCTTGGCCCACGACGGGTGAGAGCGTGTCGCCGGCTTCTGCGGAGCGGAACCCAAGCACACCCAAGGCAAGACCGGCCCAAGGACGGTACTGAGTGCTGCCCTTGCTGACATTCCGAACCAAGAACTCGACAGCCTTGTCGCGCAAGGGGCCGGTCGTGGTCGAGGCAATGTAAGCAATGGAAATGGCCGTGAAGTTCTTTTCTTGGCGATCCTTGCCCTTGTCTGAAATATGCACCAGAGCTTCGTAAACGGATTGGGCGTAAGGAGCGTCGCCGTCCGTGAGCATTCCAAGAGCTTGCACGCAGGATTGGCGCACGGGAGTGTTCGTATTCTTGCTATTGAGTAAACCCAGGAATTGATCCACTGCTTTTTGTGTGAGAGCAGGGCCGAGATCGTGGGCGGAGAGCAGTTTGGCAATAGCATTCGGGCAATGGGCACGGACGAGGAAATCGTTTTCCTCGTCGGCCAAGTAATCACTCAAGTTGCTGGCCGTAGCGCCGCCGTCATCGACACCGGTGATGCCCAGGGCAACCACGGCACCGACGCGCACATCCTTGAGGGCGGAATCATCGGTGGTAAGTAGGGCCCACAGAGTGTCGGCAACATTTTTACGAACGGAGGGATCTTCCGTGGCGTGGGCAACAAGGCCCATGCCGTAGGCGGCAAAGGTGCGGGTACGCAAAGGAACTCCGGACTCTTTGTCCACGAGATCCCGGCCTTCCTTCGTGTCCAAGGCGAGGGCGCGCAATTGGGGAAGGGCCTCTGCATGCTGGAGGATGCCGTAAGAAAGGGCGGCCGTTTCCGCAATTTCTTGGTTGCTGTGCGACAGGAACGGGGCGATGGCAGCAGGGATTTCAGGGTCGCGGCCAATCTTGGCGAGGGCGATCAAGCAGGAAGAAACAATGTCACGGTTGTCCTCCTCGCGCAGGGTCGTGCGGAGAGACGGGAGAACAATCTCAACGATCTGGTGCAGGCTGGGGGCGAAGGTGTTGTTCTGAGTTGAAACACTGCTCAAGCCCGCCAAGAGCGGCGACTCACCCGTAGAAACGCCCGTGCTGTGGATTTTGGCCTTGAGGTTGAGGTATGGCTCTTTATTGAATTCCCACCAGAATTCCCAAGTGGTGAGGTCCGGGCCCGCACTTCCACCCGTTGTGGCGGAAGGGGTCTTGGGCGCGGTTGGGGCGGCCACAACGCCCGGGGTCGTGGGGGTCGTGGGGGTCGTGGGGGTGGTCGGAGTTCCAGGTGTCGAGGGCGTGGTCGGGGTCGAGGGCGTGGCCGGGGTCGTGGGCGTTGCCGCACCACCACCACCCGGAGGAACGGTGTCGCCGGGGCCTCGGTAGGTGCCGCCATGGGCGGGCAGAGAAGCGGCGAGACCGAGAGTCAGAAAGCAAGACAGAAGGAGGAGGCGACCGTTCATGGTGATTGTTCCTTGGGAATGCGAGAATTCGCACTTTAGATCCGCAAGTATTGTACCAATCCCAGGAGGCGTGGTTTCCAGCCCATTTGTTTCCATTTGGAAACATTTTGTTTGAGATCGGGGAGAGGGCATCCTCTGGCCTATGCAATTCCTTCTGGCCCGTCACGGTGCCGTGGATGTGGCCGATCTGAGCAGCTTTTACGGCTGTCTTGACGTGCCTCTTAGCCCATTGGGCCGTCAGCAGGCCCAAAATGCGGCGATTGTTCTGGCCGACCGAGGTCCGGATAAGGTCGTCTCCAGCCCTCTCAGCCGGGCCACGTATGAAGCAGATTTGGTGGGGGACTACGCTGGGTTGGAAGTGGAGATTTTGCCCGGCCTCATGGAGATTGATCGCGGCGCTTGGGCCGGTCTACCCTTGGAAGAAGTGCAAGCGCGTTGGCCGGGCCAGTGGGAGGCCAGTCTGCAGGATCCTGAGGGCTGGGATGAACACGGTGGGGAGTCCTTTGCCGCCTTGCGGGCACGAGTTGTCGGTTGCATCCAGGGGTTGACGAAATTTCCAACAAACATGAACTTGGTGGTTGTGGTCGCCCATCTTTGGCCCATTGCCCTTTTGCTGGAATTGGCTGGCGCCGGGGATCGCCCCACCTTCAATGAAAAGCGAATTCCTAAAGGGTCCATCAGTTCCATCCGCAGTCGAGAGGGAATTTGGACCACGGAGTGGATTGGCCGCATGCCGGAGAATCTACCCGCGGCCTTGGATTCTTAGGGTCGCCCTTCAGCGCAGAAAAGCCTGCTTGAAGACCAAGGTCTCCCACGAGGCCCGGAGAGCCAAGGTTCGGACATCGTCAGGATCCAAGCGGAGAAGGCAGAGGTCCCAAGTGACGCGTCCGCAACGTTTGCTGGCATCGGGATCCGTGGCGGCGATGCTGACCGTGCCTAGGACGCGATCGCCGATGCGAACCGGTTGCAGGTAGTCCTCTTTGGATTTTTCCAGGGCCAGGATATTTCGACCCAAGACACCTTGTTCGTAGGCCATTCCGGCCAGGATGGAGGCCAAGAAGAGACCATGCGCCACCGGTTGCCGAAAAACCGTAGTGCGGGCAAAGTCCGGGTCCAGGTGGATGGGGTTCCGATCGCCGGTTAACTCGGCAAAGGAAATCACATCCTCGGCCAAGATGATGCGTTCGGGAGATTGGTGGCTCTCGCCTACCCGAAAGGACTCGAAGGATCGGGGAGGACTCCCCGGGTTATCCACGAGGTAATCCACAAAGCTTTCCACAAGGGAATCCGAGGACGGGAAGAGGAGCGGGAATCACAGGCCCAGAGAGCCTACTGAGGCTCCCCAGAATTCAAAACACTCCAGAATATGTATTATCAGACCTTATCGGTTTGCAATCCATGGGGCAGCGCGTCTCTCCCCTGCCAGGATGCCAATCCTCAGGAATCCAATGCTTTGGAATCGGGGCGGTGGCATTCCCTAGGAATCCAGCGGAAGGGACGGAATTCCTCTGGGTTGTCGGTTGAGGGCTCGCCCAGAGCTAAATCGCCGGGTTGGAGGACGGCTTGAATGCTGGGATTTTGTTTCCCAAGGACCCAAGTCTGGCCTTCCGCAGTGAGTTTGCCTGAATCCAGCAGAGTGGTGGTGTGCCAGGACACGGGCGGCTCGTCCCCGCAATGCCATGCAGCCAAACTGCGAATCCGATGGCACCAGGCCCCCCATTCCGACCCTTCTGTTGGCAAATCCAACTCTGCGCCCTGCTCGGTTTTGCACCAGTCCAGGAATTCCCCGAGGATGGGAAGGTCGGCTTCGTCCGAGCTTGGAAATACGATGTAGGCGGTGGCTGCCACCTCGGCGGTATTCAAATCCGCGGCATCGGCGGGCTCCCGCTCGCGTTCCAGGGCTTGGCAAAAGCCGTGCACCGCCTCCACAGATTTGGGTGAGGGCGAAGTACCGGCCTGTTGTCGCTCCCAGAGCCACGTTTCCAGCCACGCGCTTAGGCCGACGGCCCTCTCCGGACCGATGGGGCCGTCGCTGTTCAATTCTGGATCCTCGCTGGATCCCCGCTGGAGGCCCAATGAAGTTTCCAACTGTTGGAAGGCTACGCTGAGGTCATCGCCCCTGGAACGGGCCCGTTCAAACTGTTCCAGGGCTGCGTCAGCCTGCAATACGGAAGGGGTTGCTGCGGCGGTGGATTGCTCTGCCGGTGCAACGGAACTCGAGTTGGATGCGCTCAGGAAAGGTGCGAGGGCCAGCCGCAGAGCCTCCAGGTCCACATGGGTTGCAAATGCCAAGGTGTCCATCAACCCGGCCAAGCCCTGGGACTCCAGGATTTCTTGAACCCGAGCGGTGTCCCACTCCGGTTCGTCGGCCACCAGTTGTTGGATCACCTCTGTGGGGAAGCTGGCCGGTGCGACCGTTTCGAATGGAAGTGGGCTCAAGGATGTGCAAAGCGATTCCAGGGCCATCAGCGAGAGCCGTTTCCCGGATTGGCTCGCCCGCAACTCTGCCAAATCATTGCGCAAATGAGGCAACCAGTCAGGTCCAACGAGAAAATGGGCTCCGGGCAGAGGAAGCCAAGACCCCTCTTCACTGGGATAAAAGCGACCGATCCATAAATCCTGGGCTTGGGCCGGGTCCAGAGAAGGGTGAAGATTCAATCTACGGCCCGACCAGAGGTCGTGCACCTCGCTGGGATCCTCCCCCACCTCGAAGCAACTGCTGACGCTTTCCAAGAGACGCGTCCAAGCGTCCCCAGGGAGAAGTTCTTCTTGCACGGACCAGGCCGCCAAGGGGGATTCCCCCAAGCATGTCGAGCCGCGCTCCAACAAGAACCAACTGCGGGCGCGATGCAGAGCGGAAGCATCTTGCGCGGCTTGATCCAAGTATTCCACCAAGGCAGACTCCCACTCCCGCGCCAAGCTTGGATCTTGTGCGGCACGACGATCCAACTCGGCGAAGAGTTGAAGGACAGAATCAGACTGTCGAGTAATGAGAGGACTCTCTAAAGGAAAGTGAAGTTAAGTCCGTTACTCAAGATCGCTTGATTAACGTTGCCGGCTTGCATCCAAATGGGCCTTCCTTGGACAACCATGGGGACGTTCGCAGTCATGCCGACATCTCCATTGGCATTGGCAATCAAAGGAGGAAAGTTTCGGATTGGCATGGACATGGATGCCGGGCCGAATGGCGTGTTGGTCGGCCCACCTCCAGTCAGTGAATAACCAATGAAAACAACATCACCAGGATTATTGCCAGTGACGAAGATCGTGGCGCTTTGACCAGCAACGGGGGGCATGGGGTTCACGCCCAAGGTCGGTCCTGTTGGGCCGGCATCGTGGACGGAAATGTTGTCAATGCCAATACCATCCGCGTTGGCGAAAGGGTAGTTGTCGCACTGGCCAAACAGAAGGTAGAAAGGGCCAGAAGTGTCTACCGATGTACTGGTTAAGTCGGCGCCAGTAATGGCCACCCAGGCCATCGTGTTGGCGACATGGCCCCAACCTGTCGTGACCGCCTCCCAGGTGAGACCGTCTGAACTCAAGAAAATTCCGTCATCACTGTGATTTTCCTCGCCATAGTTGATGGCTTGGTAGTCCAGCACGAGGGAAGTTGAGCCTCCGCCGTCCAAACCTAAAATCAATGAATTGGAAACATTGTGATAACTGCTCATGTTGGGATTGCCACCAAGCTCCAAATTGAAAGCTCCTGAGAAAGGAGCCGTGCAAGGGGCGTTTTGTCCAAGGTTGGCCCAAGCATCAACATCCGGAGCACGACGGATTTCATCTAGCTCGTTGACGGCCATATGCGAGGGCAAAGTGCCGGCAATGGTGTCGAAGTTCTCGTTCATGCCGGAACCTACGGCCAGGAAGGCAGAGGGCAGGTTGGGCCAGGTGGGCGGAGGAGGTGGTGGCGCACCTGTCGGGTCAAAGACGCGAAGGTATCCGGGACCTGAGCCTCCAGCCGCCCCCCATTGCATTGCGCCGCCCAAGTAATCAGGCAATGTGTCGCCATTCATGTCAGGAAGACCGAGGACTGAATGACCGAGGAGATCAGCCATGCGGTCTCCGATTGCAAACTGAAATTCGGTGAAAGAAACACTATCAAAAACAGAAACTTTCCCGCAGTCCGAACCGCTTGCACCGTCAAAACGAGGGGCGCCGCCCAAGAAATCAGGCACACCATCCCCGGTTAAATCGGCACAACCAGAGACGGCTGTTCCCAAATACACCGTGGCCTGTTGATCATCAACTGTTCCAAGAATGGTGCCCGTAGCTCCATCAAATACTCGAATGGACCCACCATTGGTTACGAGGTTGTCGTCTTCTGGAGCACCGGCAACAACTTCAGAGATTCCGTCCCCAGTGATGTCGCCCATAAAGGAAACAGATGCGCCCATATGATCAGATGCGGAATCTCCAGATGCTGACCAAATCAACGAGAAGGTTGCGCAAGAATAAGTTTGGACTGCCCCACAACCGAGCCCGTTAGAGTCATCCCCATAAAGTCCGACGACTAGGTCATTGATCCCGTCACCATCGAGATCTGACCCCCCATCAATGGAGTAACCCATCTGGTCGCCTGCCAAGGCACCTGTAATTTGCGCAAGGGAGGCCCCAGTGACTCCACTGAAAATCTCAACAAATCCAGGAGAAGTCGTGCTACCACCGGTTCTTTGGGTGGCACCCACCAAAATGTCATCCCGCCCATCACCGTTTACATCTCCCAAATAGGAAATCGAAGAACCAAAGGCATCGCTGCCGGAAAAACCATCTAATTGGCGAATGACGGTTCCATTAGCGCCCGAGTAGATTCGGACCATGCCCGAGCCGGCACCATTGTTGTCGTCGAAAGGGGCTGAAACGGCAAAGTCAGGGGTGCCGTCTCCGTCGATATCTCCTACTCCTGCGACGGCGGTTCCAAATTCATCTCGAGCTGAATCCCCATTGTAGGAATAAAGAACGACCCCGGTAGCGCCATCCAAGACACGGGCAAGTCCGCTAGATTGACCATTACCACTATTGTTATGAGGGGCACCTACTACAACTTCAGGCACACTGTCACCGTTTATGTCACCAACAACGTCCACAGCCACACCAAAAGTATCGTAGGTAGCATCTCCTACTACAGTCCAAATGTAGGATTGAGACCAACCGGGAGAGTTGAGAAGAAGAGCAGCCGCAAGGGCACCAAAGATGCGAGTGAAGGAATCCATGGGTGGTCAGAGGGCGAGTTACTAGAAGATCAAGGCGAGGAGATTGGGATCAGACCTCGAGTCATGAGAGGAATCTCTAGAGGAAAGTGAAGTTGAGCCCGTTGCTCAAAACCGCTTGATTTACATTTCCCGCCTGCATCCAAATGGGTCTTCCTTGGACAATCATGGGGACGTTGGCAGTCATTCCGACATCTCCATTGGCATTCGCAATCAAAGGAGGAAAGTTTCGGATTGGCATGGACATGGATGCCGGGCCGAATGGCGTGTTGGTCGGCCCACCTCCAGTCAGTGAATAACCAATGAAAACAACATCACCAGGATTATTGCCAGTGACGAAGATCGTGGCGCTTTGACCAGCAACGGGGGGCATGGGGTTCACGCCGAGGGTTGGTCCTGTTGGGCCGGCATCGTGGACGGAAATGTCGTCAATGCCAATGCCATCAACGTTGGCGAAGGGGAAGTTGTCGGCTTGGCCGATCAGAAGGTAGAAGGGACCGGAGGTATCCACGGAAGTGCCGGTCAGGTCCGTGCCCGTGGTGGCTTCCCAAACCATGGTGGTGGAGACATGCCCCCACCCTTGGGTCACGACTTCCCAATTGGTGCCATCCGAGCTCAAGAAAATGCCGTCATCCGTGTTGCTCTCCTCGCCATAGTTGATGGCTTGGTAATCCAAAACGAGGGAGGTGGATCCCCCTCCATCCAGGCCCAGAATCAGCGAGTTGGCGACAAAGTGCGTGGAGGCCATGTTGGGGTTGCCGCCCAGTTCCAGGTTGAAGGCACCCGAAAACGGGGCCATGCAAGGAGCATTCTGACCCAAGTTAGCCCAGGCGTCTGGATCCGGAGTCCGAAGAAGTTCATTCAGTTCGTTGACGGCCATATGGGAGGGCAAAGTACCGGCAATGGTGTCGAAGTTCTCGTTCATGCCGGAGCCCACGGCCAAGAAGGCGGAGGGCAAGTTTGGCCAACGAGGGGGTGGTGGCGGCGGCGTGCCCGTAGGGTCGAAGGTGCGGATGAGGCCTGGCCCTGCATTGCCGCCGGCGCCACCGTATTGGCGAGCACCACTCAGATAATCCGGGATCCCATCTCCATTGATGTCGGGAAGACCCAAGACGGTAAATCCAAGTCGGTCTCCCATGCGATCTCCGATCGCGAACTGACTTTCAGTAAAGGTGGCACCATCAAAGACGGAAACTTTACCGCAGTCTGCGCCACTGGCCCCGTCAAAGCGGGAAGCCCCGCCCAAAAAATCTGGAATGCCGTCGCCGGTCACGTCGCCGCAACCACTTACGGACTCACCCAAGTAGGCGGTCGCCTGTTGGCCATGTACGGTCGCAACAATGGCACCAGTAGCTCCATCAAAAATACGAATCGAGCCCCCATCCGAGGCCACGTTGTCGTCCTCAGGAGCGCCGGCAATGACTTCGGCGACGCCGTCCCCAGTCAGATCGCCCATGAAAGCGACTGAAGCCCCCAAGTGATCCCGGGTGGCATCCCCAAAGGCGGTCCAAATCAAGGAGAAGGAGGCACCGGAGTACACTTGAATGGCGCCGGCATTCAGGCCATTGGTGTCATCTCCGTAGATGCCGACCAAGAAATCGTTGACACCATCACTATTCAGATCCTCGCCGCCAGCCACGTCGTAACCCATCTGGTCATTGGCCGCGGAACCCGGGATCTGCGCCAAGGAAGCGCCCGTGGCACCACTAAAAATTTCCACGTAGCCAGCGAGAGTCGAAGCACCACCCGGCTTTTGATTGGCACCCACCAGGAGGTCATCTCGGCCATCGCCATCCACGTCGCCGAGATAAGAAATCGACCACCCAAAGGCGTCGTTGCTGGCCAGGCCATCCAATTGCCGAATCACAGTCCCATTGGCACCCGAGTAAATACGAACCATGCCAGATCCTGCTCCATTGTTGTCGTCCACGGGAGCGGAAACAGCGAAGTCGGGCGTGCCGTCTCCGTCGATATCCCCGACTCCAGCCACGGCCGCGCCGTATTCATCTCGCGTAGCGTCACCGTCGTAGGTAAAAAGAATGAGGCCCGTAGCCCCATCCACGACCCGGGCTAAGCCGCAATCTTGTCCATTGTTGTCATCCAGCGGGGCGCCGACCACAATTTCAGGGATGCCATCCCCGTTGATGTCCCCCACAAGGTCCACGGACATGCCAAGCCCGTCGTAGGTGGCATCTCCGGTCACCGTCCAAATGTTGGCCTGAGACCAGGCGGGAGAAATGAAGAGCAAGACAGCCGCGAGGGCGCCGAGGAGGAGGCGAAAGGAGAACATGAGGGTGGGTAGGAAGGGGTTTACTGGAAGGTCAGTGCCAAAGAATTGGTGAGGATGCGCTGCGTGAGGTTGAGGCCTTGCACCCATGCCTGGCGACCCGACATGACGGGCGGAACATTGGCGGCGAAAGTGGCGATACCAGCAGCATTGGCAGTCAATGCGGGGAATTGACTGATTGGGGGGGTCATGTCAATGGTGCCAAAGGGAGTGTTGGCAGGTCCCCCACCCGTCAAACTGTAGCCAATAAAGACCGTCTCGCCGGGGTTGTTGTTGGCCACAGTCAGCGTTGCAACCTGACCTGCAACAGGTGGATTGGGAGCAATGGCGAGGAAGGGCCCCGCAGGGACGAAATCATGAATGGAAATGTCATCCACGCCGATGCCATCATTGTTGGCAAAGGGATAGTTGTCGGCTTGTGAAATCCGCAGGTAGAAGGTGGTTGTCGTATCCACGGAGGTAGCCGTTAAATCAA
>CAYXFZ010000059.1:0-5127 GCA_964464385.1 uncultured Planctomycetales bacterium | reverse complement strand
CGTCCAGGTGCTATTGGTGGCGGCAAGGCTTCCCCAATTTTGCACCGCGGCTTCCCAATTGACACCGTCGGAGGAAAGGAAGATGCCATCATCACCATGGTTTTCTTCCCCGTAGTTGATGACCCAAAGATCCATGACCAAACTGGAAGTGCCGGTTCCGTCCAACCCAAGAATGAGACCGTTGGTGACATCATGATTGCTGGACATCCAAGGAGCCCCACCCATTTCAAGGTTGAAGCTGCCACTGTTGGGTGCCATGCAGGAGCCCAATTGGCCGATATTGCAGTAGGCGTCCGGATCGCCGGCGCGCGTGTAGTAATCCAACATGTTGGTGGACATCCAAGCCGGCACGGTGCCGGCCAAGGTTTCAAAGTCTTCGTCATAGCCACCTGAGCCGATGGTCTGGAATGCCGTCGGCAAATTGGGCCACTGGGGCGGCGGCGGCGGCGGGGTTCCGGTTGGGTCATAGGCCCGGATGTAACCGCGGCCCGGAGCAATGCCCCCGGATCCGCCGTACTGGAAGGAACCACCGAAATAATCGGCAGTCCCATCGCCATTCAAATCCTCGACGGCAGCGACGGAGATCCCGAGGAGGTCGCCTTGGTTGGTGCCCTCGGCAATTTGAACCAAAGCAAAGGAGGCCCCATCCACGACCGCGACCATGCCCGTGTCCGGGCCAAGAGCACCGTCAAAACGAGGCGTGCCGACCAAAAACTCGGAGATGCCATCCCCCGTCAAATCCAACCAACCCGCGACGGACCAACCAAATTCATCCTTTATGTTTTGGCCATCCACGGTGGCAATGATGGCCCCGGTAGCTCCCGAGAAGACGCGCACAGAGCCCGCGTCTGCGGCGACGTTGTCATCACCAATGGCAGCAGCCAAAAGATCGGCCCTGCCGTCACCATCTAAATCGTCGATGAAGTCCATTGCACTGCCAAGGTGGTCCCTGGCAGAATCGCCGAAAGCGCTCCACAACAGGGTTCCCGTGGCGCCCGAATAGACATGGACGGCGCCGGCATTTTGGGCCGTGGTGTCGTCGCCATAAACGCCAATGGCAAAGTCGGGCACTCCATCTCCGTCAACATCGCCACCGCCCGCAACCTCATCACCGAACTGGTCGTTGGCTACGAGGCCAGTTAGGGTCCAAATGGGTGCGCCGGTGGCGCCGGAATAAACGATCGCATAACCAGGAAGAGTGCTGGGCCCTGTTGCGGTGGGATCTTTCTGCACCGCACCAGCAATGAAATCGGAGCGCCCGTCTCCGTCGACATCACCAACTCCAGAGATGTCACCGCCGAGCAAGTCCTTGCTATTGGCACCGTCAATTTGCAGGAGTTGTGCTCCCGTGGCACCTGAGAAAACTCGGATCATGCCCGAACCAGGACCGTTGTTGTCATCCAACCAAGCTGCACCGGCAAAATCGGGAACACCGTCACCATCCACGTCACCGACTCCAGCCACAGAATGACCAAAATCGTCACTACTGGAATCCCCGTCATAAGTGAAGAGGATCGTCCCTGTGGCACCGTCATAAAGCCGGAGGAGGCCACAGTCTTGGCCGTTGTTGTCATCTCCAGGGCCGCCGGCGACCACTTCGTCCACTCCGTCTCCGTTGACATCCCCAACTCGATCCAAATCGTAACCTAGAAAATCGTAGTTGGAATCTCCTTGCGCGGTCCAAAGCGGGGCTTGGGAGAACAAGGAAGGTGCGAGGAGGCAGTACGCGACTGTAGCCAGCAGGATGTTCAAAGATTTCATGGGGATGACGGATTGGGGACAAGCAGGAAGAGGGAATCCAACCCCCCTACTATGGCAAAAAAAGCCGGGTTTGGGCACTCAAAGGTGGAAAAAAAAGGGAAAACAGCGGGAAAAGTGCCGGAGGGGGGACTCGAACCCCCACTCCCTTGCGAGAAACGGATTTTGAATCCGTCGCGTCTGCCAATTCCGCCACTCCGGCATCCTAGGGATGGGTTGTCCCCCGGGCGGGGAATCTTAGCGGCCGCCTATGGGCGGCGTCTCAACCCCCGGACGAGTCCACAAAATGGGCCTGTACGGCCTGAGGGTCGTCGGCAAAGACAGCGTCCAGTCCTAGAGAAATGGCGTGATTCCAACTTTCATTTTGTTGAAGGGAAAAAGCCCAAGCTTGCTTCCCCTCGGCACGGGCACGTTGGATTTGGTCTGGTGCCCATTGGTCCAGAGGACAAGACAAAACAGAGAAGGTGTCCCAATCCATGGCACCCGGCGACGATTCTAGGTTCAACACTAGAGGAACATGCGGCATGCGCTTGCCAGCCGCGGCCAAGAGGGAGGCATCAAAGGACAAGAAATAAAGATCGGGGGTGTCTGCACAGAGGGAGACGACGGGGTCAATCAAAGAAATTTCACTGCCCTTTAATTCCAGCATCACTCGGATCCGACCGTTCAGCTTAGACAAAACATCCTGCAAGCTGGGAACACCTTGGCCATTACCTAGATCAAACTCGGCCAGTTGAGCAGCAGTGTTCTGGCCAACCCTCGCCGGATGTCCGGCAACCCGCCGGAGGTCGTCGTCATGAATGACCACAGGAATTCCATCGCTGGAGAGTCGAACGTCAAACTCAACTCCGTCCAGCTGGAGATCGGCGGCCATGCAAATAGCCTCCAGAGAATTTTCAGGTGCCCGGGTGGAACATCCACGATGGGCTAAGACCCAAGGAAAAGTAAGGGTCAAATGATTAACCTACGGGGACACGGTGACCAGATGTCCGGAAGTTGAAATTCGCAAACGGTCGCATTGACTTTGCAAGTCACGAGAATCAAGAGCCACACCGGGTGCAATTTCAATGGATCCAGAAGTCGGCAAACAAAAGTTTGGCGAAGCGGTTTCAAGCCAACGCCGAGCTCGCACCGTCATTGCCCGGCGGGCGGTGGCGATGGAATCCAAACCGAAACGGTTCTTAACGGGAGCAAACTCCTCTTCGCGCAAGCACAATTGAACCACAGTCTTGTCGGCAAAGGGGAGAGCGTCGAATACAAAAGTTTCGAATTTAACGCCCGGCCGACGCTGAGCCGTCAATCCATCGGCCAAGGCCTGGACATTCTTGTGCGCCATATGCAGAGGCAAATCCGTCGTCGCCATGGTTTGAGCAAAGTCTAAATCAAATACATGCACGGCAAGGTTGCCAGCACGATAAAGAAGGCCTCCATCCTCGGCCCGACGGGAGGCAAGCTCGGGCGCAAGATCGCTGTATTCCACGCAAACCGTGCGCCCATTGGAAAGCACGACGAGCCCAACTTTTTCTTCGGGCGATTGTTTTTCCAACACTTTGACAGACATGTTGGATTGGGCCAAAAGATGAAAACCAAGGAATGCGGGGTCTCCCATGCGAATCAAGGGATTGTCCACCTGGCAGTAAAACAAAAGATCCACGCCGGAGTCCCGCAAAGCAGCAAGAGTGTGGGTCCTTTGCATGGCCCGAAAAAAACCACCGTGCCCGTTGGGGTTTCGGAAGAGGGCGTCCGGCTGAGCCAACAGAAATTGCCCACCGGCAGTCAAGGCCGGGAGAGTCCCTTGGCAGACGAACTGGACAGAGGAGGAAGGGAGGCCAAAGAAACTTCGTTTCTTAAAATAAGTCCGGGTTTCATCATGGTTCCCGGGACCTGTTTGAATGATCCAGGGCAAGGATGCACCAGTCAATGCCCGAAGACGAGCGACTTGGCCCGCGAACATATGAAAGAGGCTTGCGCCCGAAACGGGACCTAGGGGAAATGTCCCCTTGGGGCCATCAAATCCCAATCGCGAAGCTTGGCCGCCGGCAACGGTGCAGAGTGCGACTCGTCCTTGGCGCAGGGCCTCCCAGCCACACTCGAAAGCCTCTTGAACATCCGGCGATTCAGAAGTGGAAGCAGAGACCAAAGGTGGAGGTTCGAACGAAGCCGGGGAATGGTGGTCGTCCGCAGCCAAGGCGGTTCGTTGGCGATCCAAGATATCCCAATGCACGCCAAGAAGATCCTGCTTCAGGCGGGCAAGGGCCTGGCCACCGGCGGCCTGAGCCGGGAGGAGGACAGATTCCATACCTCGCTCTTGAAGCCTGACAGCGATTCCAACCACGGAATTCAGGAGTCTTCGTCGCCGATCCTATCCAGAGCCTTTTCCAGGAGGCTGACCAGAAGATCCAGTTTGCGCTCAAGCACCAACTGGCGCCGAGTGATTTTCTCGACCACAGGTGGCAGCAAAGCTTCCAGCGTGTAGTTGTTGATCATGTTGATGATCTCCGCCCGGTCAGCGTCGGGCAACTTGTGAAAATGGTAGTGATAGGCGTTGTCTAGGGTCTCTTCACTGATGTGAAGGGAATTTCGGGTAATCGAGTCCAACTCATTGGGATCATGTTCGACCTTGAACAGATCGCGGCGGTAAGTTTGCAGGGCTTCAGCGAATTTTTGTTTCAATGGGATCTCTCAAGGGATGCGCCGGAAAGCTAGGGAAACGTTGTGGCCGCCAAACCCGAAAGAGTTGGAAAGGGCGGCCTGGAATGGTAGCTCACGGCAAGGTTCGGGGATGTAATCGAGGTCGCAGCCACCCTCGACATCAGGATTTTCCAGATTGTGGGTTCCGTGGGCGATGCCACGGGACAAGGTCAGGGCCGTGACCACGGCCTCGACGGCCGAGGCCCCACCCAGGAGGTGGCCGACCATGGACTTGGTGGAGGAAACCGCAACTTTGTCGGCGCCTTGGTCTCCCAAAGCAATGCGAATGGCCACGGATTCCATCAGGTCATTGAGTTGCGTGGACGTTCCGTGGGCATTGATGTAGTCCACTTCGTCCGGGTTCATGCTGGCATCCTCCAGGGCAAGGGAAATGGCTCGGGATGGTTTGAAGCCGGTTTCGTCCGGGGCGGTGATGTGGCCGGCGTCATCGCATTGGCCAAAGCCAGCCAGTTCGCAATAAATGTTGGCGCCACGAGCCTGCGCGTGCTGTAAAGACTCCAGGACCAAAATGGCACCTCCATCTCCCAACACGAAGCCCTCGCGATCTTTGTCGAAGGGGCGGGATGCGGACTTGGGATCGTCGTTGCGGGTCGAGAGGGCACGAAGCCGACTGAACCCGGCAAGAGTGGCAGGGGTGAGGGCCGCCTCCGTGCCTCC
>CAYXFZ010000058.1:13005-15895 GCA_964464385.1 uncultured Planctomycetales bacterium | reverse complement strand
CTCCCGTGCCGGCACCATGGAGTTTCTCCTCCACGAAGCTGGCAAGCTCTGGTTTCTAGAAATGAACACCCGACTGCAAGTGGAGCATCCGGTGACGGAAGCCATTTGTGAAGTGGACTTGGTCGCCGAACAATTGGGCATTGCTGCCGGGCGAGGATTCTCAGTCAATCAAGAAGAACTTTTCCCGCAAGGACACGCCATCGAAGTTCGCATCAACGCCGAAGATCCAGATCGGGACTTTCGCCCTGCACCCGGCACCCTGGGTGTATTTTCCTTTCCAGGCGCAGACTTGGGCAAGCTCTCTGCGGAGGGCTTGCGGCTGGATACCCACCTTGCTCCCGGGAGCACCATTCCGCCGCACTACGACTCCTTGCTCGGCAAGTTGATTGCGCATGGCGAAAATCGAGCCCAGGCCATCGCCCGAATGGAGGGCGCCCTCGCCGCCGCTGAGATTGGCCCTGTCCCCACGACCCTGGATCTGCATCGCCGTCTTCTTGCGGAATCGGCATTCCGATCGGGCCAATACGACACGCTCTGGTTGACGCGACTCCTTCATGGCTAAGCCTGTCCATCCCATCCGACATCTCCTCCTTGGCATCTTGGTTCTCGCGGGTTCGGCATGTTCCAAACCGGATATGGCCCGGCCCAATGTCCTCCTCATTAGCGTCGACAGTCTGCGTGCCGACCGACTGGGTTTCTATGGGCATCAACTCGAATTTGCCCCAGACCTGAAAGTCTCGCCCAACTTGGACCAGTTGGCAAAAAACAGCTTCGTGTTCGACCAGGCCTTTAGCACCACATCGTGGACCCTACCGGCCCACGCCGCGCTGATGACTGGCCTGGACGATGAGGCTCATGGGGTAATCACTCCTGCTTTTCGCATCGATTCTTTGCATCCCGTTCTCGCGGAACGTTTCCAAGAGGCGGGTTGGCGCACCGGGGGTGCCTGGAGCGGTAACTTTCTAGAACCCAAGTACGGCTTTGACCGGGGATTTGAGAAATACCAAAAATGCCTTCCTGCCGACGAGGAGCACCAAGCGCTGGCAGAAAGTTGGATCCAACGCCTCCATCATTCGCAACGAGACATGGCATTGACCCAAGACCAACTGCTCGCTCTCCGCAATCGAGTCCTGCGCAACGACGTCTCGTCCTTGCGGGTGCGCGATTTTGCTCTTGATTTCTTGAAGCAAGGGAAACCAGATCAACCCTTTTTTCTTTTTCTTCATTTCTTTGACGTCCACCACGATTACGTACCGCAACTCGCAGATCCGGAATTGGCACGGAGTTTAGATCCTTTGTATGCAGGAAATTTTGTCGGCATGGACTGGTTGGACGACCCGAGAGTTCGCGAGACTCTCCATGGCAAAAAAGTTCGCAAATTGGGTGAACGGGACTTGCGCCATGTCATGGCTCTTTATGACGGAGAAATTTCTTGGGTGGATCGCCAAATCGGGGTCATTCTGGATCGTTTGCAATCTTTGGGCCTGGCCGACAACACCATCATTGCTCTCGTCGCCGACCATGGCGAAGAGTTTTTTGAACACAACGGACTCGCCCACGCTTCCACTTTGTACAAAGAGGTCATCCGGATTCCCTTTCTTCTTCATATTCCAAACTCCCTTCTAGAAAATGCCCAACCGGGCAGACGCTCCAAAGTAGTTCGTATTCATGACATGACGGCCACATTGACGGACTATGCCGGGCTGGCACCCCTGCAGTTCGGGGATGGTCGTTCTTTGCGCCACGAAATTCGAGGCAATCCTAGAGAGAGCGTTGGCGCTTGGTCCCGCCTCGTCAAATTCCGTCCTGGCTCAGACCTTCCCTTCCAAGATTCTTGGCGAGACGAACGCTTCACTATCGTCCGCACCCTGCTCTGGGAGCCTTCGGCGGATGGAAAAACTTTGGACATCCGCCTGATGCACAGAGCGTCCGACAACATGCCTGCCATCCAGGTATTCGACCGGGTCAAGGATCCAGAGGAAACGCGATCTCTCCTGCCTGGGGATCCGCTGTGGGAAGAGGCCCTCGCTCGCTTCGCCCGTGATTTCGATCGCCTGCAGAAGGCCAATGCCGGCGTTCCTCATTCTCCAGTGGCTCAGCGGCAATCTGTGGGTCCCGATCCCAATGTGCAGGGTTTTATGGAAGCCTTGGGTTACGCCGACATGGAATGGAGTGCCGCGGAGCCACCGCCTGCTCTGGGGCCCTTTCCGAGGCCGGTGCCCCGCTGATTTCCTCTCCGCGGTGGCCCATTAGGGCATGATGGAAGCCATGAAACTGCACCTGCCTTCCGCTCTCCTCGCCAGCCTCTTGACTCTGGGTGGACTTTCGCTCTTGGGACTTGCAAGCGCTCAGGACCCGGTCCAGGAACCCGCAAAAGAAGCCCTGAATCTCGGGGGGCCCTTTGACGCCTCGGATTTTGACCCCGGATCCATGGCAGCGGCGTTGCAAGCGGCCGCGACTGGTAAAGAACACAAAGCCTTGGCGACACAGGTGGGCCTGTGGGATGTTGCCACCATCATGACCTTGCCGGGAATGCCCCGCATGGAAACCGTGGCAACCTCCCAATCGGAGATGGTGTTGGGTGGCCGTTGGCTCTTGGAAAGATTCTCCGGCGAGTTCATGGGCGCCCCCTTCGAGGGCAGCATGAATTACGGATACAGCGAAATTATGACGGCATCCCAGTCGCATTTGATCGTGATGCTGTATCGCGAAGCCCTGGCGGCGCTAAAAGCTAGCGTTGCAGCTATTGAACGCGGCGATATTGAAGCGCGCTGGCTGGCAAGCACGAAAGCGACGAATATTCTCGCGCATCTTCACCTAACCTTGGATTTCCATCGCGGTGGACACACTGCAAAGAATCTCGGACGCATTTACAGGTACATCCTGCAAC
>CAYXFZ010000058.1:0-12995 GCA_964464385.1 uncultured Planctomycetales bacterium | reverse complement strand
TACGACCGATTGAGCAAGCAATACGTCGCCTATTGGTTTGACACGCACTGCACTTGGGCCACGCGCACCACAGGTCAAATGGAGGATCAGGTCATGGCAATGCGGGGCATCATGCGGGACGCGTTCACGCCCAAGGGGCGCCCCATCCGTTCCACGAGCACCCTCAACAAGAACGGCGATCGAATCATCGAAATGTTTGACAACATCCCCCCTATGGGAGAGGTCAAAACCATGAGCATGCGCTACACCCGCCAAGAGGACTGACCTCCTTGGGTTGGATGGGCCCGTGTCTCCGGCCTTGGGCCGCGCTACATTCCCGGCGTGGCCCACGTCCCTCTCAGCCCCATCGGTTCTCCTCTGGATTCCTTCCTGGATGCGGAGGAAATCCAAGAGCAGGCCAATTTTCTCCAGGCCAAGGCCGAATTGTTGCGCGAACGGCGGGACCAGGTACGCGACGGCTGGGGTGAAAAGTATCGTGACCGGGTACACGACAAGGGCAAGTGGACGGCTTGGGAACGACTGGAGGCCCTCAAGGATCCAGACGCCCCGGTTCATTGCACCGGCACCTTCGTGAACTGGGGTCGGGAGTTCGATCAGGCTGGCCGCACTCTGCAGGCTCCTGGCGCCGGGGTCATCACTGCCCTCACGAAAGTGGCGGATCGCTGGGTCGTGGTCATTGCCAACGACAACACTGTGGCCTCGGGATCTTGGTGGCCCCGAACTCCGGAAAAAATTGAGCGGGCACAAGAGATTGGCCTGCGGCTCTGCATCCCCGTCCTTTATTTGGTGGATTGTTCCGGCTTGTTTCTTCCCGAGCAGTCCCTCTCCTTTTCGGGTCGCACCGGAGCGGGTCACATTTTCAAACGAAATTCTGAACTCTCCGCTGCCGGAGTTCCCCAAATCGCCGGCGTGTTTGGCGACTGCATTGCCGGCGGGGGTTACATGCCGATCATTTCTGATCGGGTTTACATGACGGAGCAGGCCTACATGGTCATTGCCGGAGCTGCTCTCATTCAGGGTGCCAAGGCGCAAAAATTGACCAGTTTGGACATCGGCGGTCCGGAAGTACATGTCCATCAATCGGGATGCGCCGACGAACGCGTGCCGGACGATGCCGCCTGCCTGGAGGCCATCCGCCAAGAAGTCGCGCGGACCGCAGGCTCTGCCGCTGAATTCCGACGGGGAGGTGTGGCCCCCGCTAGCCCTGCCCACCCACCCATGGAACTGGACCAATTGTTCCCTTCCGATCACCGCATTGCCTACGACATCCGTCAGGTCCTGGCCCGGCTAGTGGACCGTTCTCACTTTTGGGAGTTGTTCCCCGATCGAGGCCACGAAGTCATGACCGGAATCGGACGGGTCAACGGCCTCTGGTGCGGATTTCTTGCCAACGTACAGGGTGCTGTGCCACACGCCGAGGAAGAGGGCCGCATGCAACCCGGCGGGATTCTTTACCGCGATGGCATTGCCAAGTTGACCTCTTTCGTCCGCGCTTGTGATTCCGATGGCATTCCGCTCGTTTGGCTGCAGGACATCTCCGGTTTCGACATTGGCACCGAGGCCGAAGCGGGTGGGCTCTTGGCCTATGGATCCAACCTGATTTATGCCAATAGCACGGCCAAGACACCGTTTTTCACAGTCCTGCTCCGCAAGGCGAGCGGTGCCGGTTATTACGCCATGGCGGGTCTGCCCTATGAACCCGTGTTGCAAATCGCGACGCCCTTTTCCCGGCTTTCGGTCATGGAAGGTCGAACGCTGGCCATCGCCACTTACAACAGCAAACTCAACGACGATTTCTCCATTGCCACCGAAGATCCCAAGGAACGCCAGGCCATCGAAGAGGGCATGCAATCGGTGGAGAAACGCATCGAAGAAGATATGGACCCTTGGAAGGCCGCGGCAAGTATGGATGTGGACGAAATCGTCCTGCCTTCCGAGTTGCGTCCTTGGCTGGAGTGCTTAGTCGAGGCCAGTTGGCAGGCGCAGGGCTCCCGCCGCATGAAAAATCCTCGCATTTGGTCCCTGCACGATTTGGCCGCCTTGTCCGAGGCCGGCAAGTGAGGGAAAGGGTCTGCTTGGCTCGTCCTCAGGGCGACGGGTGGGAATTGCTCTCCCCAGGTGTAGGCATTCATGTCCTGGGCCCACCGCAGCATCAGGAATTGGCGCCCGGCGATTCGCTGGGTCAATTGGAAATCTTGGGCAACGCACTGGAACTCAAAGTTCCCGAGGGGGTACGCGGGGTCGTAGCCGATCCGCCCTCACCTCGCCACCGCCGCCCCGTGGCCTGGGGAACTTGCCTTGCCCGCGTCATTCCCAACACCGTCTCGACGCAGAGTGCCGAGGTTTCGAGCTCGGACTCGTCGGCCAACCTTCTGGTCCGATCCCCCCAAACGGGCCGCTTCTGGCGGCGGGCGGCACCGGATCGTCCACTTTACGCGGAAGAGGGCACTCCCTTGGAAAGGGGCAAGACCTTGGGCCTATTGGAAGTCATGAAGACTTTTCAGCCGGTGCGTTATCAACCCGGTGTTGGGCTTCCGGATGTCGCCTTGGTCGCCCGTTTCCTGGTTGAGGATGGGCAAGAAATCGCCGAAGGGCAGCCTATCCTGGAAATCAGACCCGCCGATTCTTGCTAATCCTCATTCGAACGGGGAAAGCGTAGGCCACTCACCAACACCCGACGCGTGGCCCGATTTTGACCAGGCACGGCAAAGGAATATTGGATGCGCAGTGATTCTCCCTCAGCAACGACAAGCCCGGTTTGAAAATGGAGCGGATTGGGAAGATCTCGAAGGAACACATCGAAGAGCACCTCGCGCACGCCATTGCCGGCCCGTTCCAACCACACTCGATCGGTATCCGCCAGAACAGGGGTATTGTTTTCGTCCCGGGTAATCCACAAATCTGTCAGATGAAACCGGCCGCCCTCCGCAATCAAGGTTGTCGGTTGCCCATGGGCCAAAATGGAAATTTGGGTCACGGGGACAGCTTCGTCCAACGAAGCAATGGCGGCCACCGAGGATTCTGCCCAGGGTGCAAAGGAAAGAAGGCCGAACGCGAAGGCACCAGCCCAAAGGAAAGCGGTGGAGTGGAAGCGTGTCATGAGTCCAGCCTAACCATCCTGATTTGGGAGACAGGCTCAGCCTCAGGCGTTAGCCTGTTGCCCCATGGAGCGCCACCTCATCCTGAACGTTGCCGGCCTGACGCGGAAACTGCTCCGCTCGGGGGCCATGCCCCGTTTGGATGCCTTGGCCCAGGAAAGAGGAGTGCGCAGTTGGACCCCAGGATTGCCGGCCGTGACCGCTTCCGTACAGGCCGATTTGCTCTGTGGTACACGATCAGGAGGACAGCAAGGCCATGGCATCGTGGGAAATGGCTGGTATTTTCGCGACTTGGCGGAAGTGAAGTTTTGGCCGCAATCCGCCCACTTGTTGCAGCAACCCACCGTGCACGAACGCTGGCGGCAGCAGCATCCGGGATCTCAAACCGCACAACTCTTCTGGTGGTGGAATTTGCCGAGCCGGGCCGACCTGAGCGTGACCCCACGGCCCACCTACTGGGCGGATGGCCGCAAAAGCCCGGACATCCAGACCAACCCCGGGTCCTTGCGAAACCGTTTGCAAGATCGCCTGGGACCCTTTCCCCTCTTCCAGTTTTGGGGCCCAGGGGCCAACATTGCCAGCACCCGTTGGATCGTGAACGCGACGCTCGATGTCCTGCAAGAGGATCGGCCAGGATTAACACTCAGTTATTTGCCGCACTTGGACTACGACCTGCAACGCTTTGGACCGGAGGGTGCAGAGGCACTCCGGGCCGCCGCCGAGGTGGATGCGGAAGCCGGCCGCTTGCTCGACTCCGCTGCGGAAGAAGCCTTGAAGGTCACGGTCCTTTCGGAGTACGGAATCGAAGCGGTGCATCAGGCCACTTTCCTCAACCGCTCCCTACGGAAAGCCGGTTACTTGCAGGTGCACGCGGCCGAAAATGGCGATCTCCTGGATCCTGGGACCTCGCGGGCCTTTGCCGTATGTGATCATCAGTGCGCTCATGTCTATGTCGCCGAGGAGAAGGAAATTCCGCAAGTGCGGGCCCTCCTTGAGGCTGACCCGGGCGTGGCCAACGTTTGGGGCGGAGACGAACAGGCCAAACTTGGTCTGGATCACTCGCGTACCGGAGAACTGTTCTGCTTAGCAAGGGCCGGGTCCTGGTTTGCCTATCCTTGGTGGGAAGAAGGCGGGCGCCAACCGGATTTTGCGCACACCGTGGAGATTCACCGCAAGCCAGGATATGACCCCTGTGAGTTGTTTCTGGCCCCAGGGTGGCGGGGTAGCAAGATCCGCCTCGCGGCCAAACGACTCACAAAAAAATTGGGGTTCCGAACCTTGTTGGACGTCATTCCAACGGACACTTCCTTGGTCCGGGGATCGCATGGGCGACCGTCCTCCAGCCCGGAGGAAGGGCCCGTTTGGATTGGGGGTGAACACGGCCCGATCTCCATGCCCGAATAATTCCCCCTCGTATGCGGCGCCAGACTCAGCCGCAAAGCCGCCGCATGGCCCATTCCATGGGACCTCTGCGGAAACGAAGGCGCCACAACCAACCCAACCCCAGGGCGCCGACGGCAAACAAGCAAGCTCGAAAGGAAGCGAGAACGAGCCGCTCCTCGCCCTCCAACTCGGCCAGAATCGTTTCTTGATCCGCCAGACCCAAGAGCATGGCCGCCAGGCCACCTGCCAGCATCAGGCGCCGGACTCCAATGCGCTCCAGTCCACACCGCCCTAGACCCATTCCTAGACACAAAAATGCCAACCAGGGGATCAATGGATGCCAGCCATTCAATACCAAATTTCGGAATTGGCCCAGAGGTTCCCAAAACCCGGAATAGGAAAGATCCCTCCAGGACCAGCCAAGGCCATAAGAGAGCGGCGTGCTCTTGAAGAGGTGGAGCAGAATGGGAAAAGCAGCCACGAAGACAAACGCTAGGGAAAAATGGGATCACGCACGAAATTGCAACACGGCAGCACAAATGAATAGATAAAAGGCATAGGAGTGGAGGATGTCCCCGGGCCAAATCCACTGCCACAAATAGTCGGCGAGCAAAAGAAAAAGGCCACGGCGAAGAATAATTTTGCGGTCATCCAAAAGGGTCTGGCCAATGCCGGCCAGAACCACAAACAGTGCCGAGGCACGTCCCATCAAGGCATCCGAAAACGTGGCCCACCCGGCCGGTTCCTGAACGCCCATGGCCAAAGCCACGCGGTAATTGACGAAGACCATGCCCACAACCGCCGAGAAGCGGCAAGCATCCAAGCCCGCCAAAGGATGCTTCTCAGCGGACATTCGAGTTTAGAGGAGCACCAAATTCCAGGATCCACTGCAATCCCACGGAAAAAAACTTTTGTTCGCCCGGCCCCGGATTGAGGTGTCCAAAACTTCCTCGCAAGCGATGGCCCACACCCAAGGATCGTTCCACAAAGGCGGCATGGTGGTGGCCATTACCTCGGGCCCCAAAGGCAGACCAACGTGAGGCCACCAAACCCGTGCCCCATTTTTGGCCCAGTGCACGCTCCGCGGTCAAGGTAAATCCGGAACCACCACTCTCCCGCACCCGGGAGGCCGCTTGCACTTCTCCAGTGCGGAACCAAAGTTCCAAACTCGCGGCAAGTTCACTCCCCTCCAGGCCAGAGTCAGCCCAGGCCACATCCAGTTCCGTAAGTAGGTTGGACAACTCGGGGGAACCGGCAACCGGACTCGACTTCTCGCCCGGGCTGTAATAACCGCCCATTCCAAAACGGAATTGGGTGCCCCACGGAACCTCCGCTCGCACAGTCGCCGCACCATTCCAAACGCCCGTGCGACCCTCATCCACCAAGCGAGAAAGACCTTGATTCGGACTATCGGAATCTTGACGCTCCACTCCACTGGCCAAGCCAAGGGAAAATCGGGGCCCGACCTCCCCCAATCCGTGGTGAAGCTCCACCCCGGTCAGGGCCAAGCGACCGCCGATCAGGGCCCGGCGGGTCCCATCCAGATTCAAGGCAGGAAAATCAGTGGAATCCATCGTGTTCCAAATTCCGAGATCAGAAAAAAACTTACCCGCCCGCAGGCGCAAGCCGCCCGGCAAATCCTGCAACCAAGCACCGGCCTCACGAAGGAGAAAATCACCACCCTCTCCCCCATCGGCAAAATCCGCGACCGCCCAAGCGTGCCCCCAATCCTGCAAGGGTGCGAGAGCATGAAACTGGGCCGATCGCAATCGAAATTTATTGAGTCTCGGCACCCGTTTGGCCTCGGAGAACTCGCCCACCCCCTCAAGGAGCACACCCCACTGCACCCCACGCCCACTCCAATCCTGGCGGATATCGGCACCCAAGAGTTCCTGGACCAAGGAATCCAGCGGGCTCGTGCTCTCGGCATCCTGGGGCCGTCGGCCAAACCAGGAAAGATCCGGCTCTTCTTGGCAGGGAAGAAACACGGCAGCAACGAGGGGAAGCAGCAACATGGACAAGGGTGAGCCTAGCAGGGGTGCGATTGCATCCAGGACGGGGTTAGCCTTGTAGCGTTGAATCTTCGCCTGCTCTTCCCCGGTGGCCCGCAGGTCCCTCCGTTGGGCTTGGGGTCCTGGCTCACCCTAGGCCAGACCGACCCTGAGACAACGCAACGCATTGTGGACCGTGCCATGGACTTGGGAATTTTCTTCTTTGATACTGCTGACATTTATGACTACGGTCGAGCAGAATCCGCCCTCGGCCATGCTCTACGCCAGCGTCCCCGGGATTCCTGGGTAGTCGCCACCAAGGCCTACTTTCCCATGAGCAAGGATCCTGCCGATCGTGGACTTTCTCGCCAGCATCTTTTCAAGTCCATTGAAGGAAGTTTGCGCCGCTTAGAAACGGACTACGTCGAACTCTTTCAGTGCCACCGGTTCGACCGCCACACCCCCCTGGAAGAGACGGTCCAGGCCATGGGTGAGCTGGTTCAGTCGGGAAAAATATCGGCATGGGGAACGAGTTGCTGGTCGCCCGAACAAATTCGCCAAGCTCGAGATCTCGCCACCCAATTGGGCGTTTCCCCGCCGCAAACCGAACAGCCTCGATTCAACCTTCTGCAACGCGACGCCGAAACCGAGGGAGCCTTCATGGCCGCTGAGGAATGGGGCCTGCGTTTGCTTTTCTATTCCCCTCTTGCCCAAGGCATCCTCACCGGGAAATACGCGACCTCCATCCAACAGAATTCCCGGATGGGGCAATCCAATCGGCTAAGGACCTCCTTGGATGAGCTGGCCGAGGACCCGGCCACCCGAGCTCAAGTACTCGCCCTTCAGGGGCTGGCCACCCAGGCAGGAATGACCCTGACGACCCTGTCCATCGCCTGGATATTGCGCCAGCGGCCCCAGGACATTGTTTTGCTGGGCGCCAGCCGACCCGAGCAATTGACGGACACGGCTGCAGCCCCCTCCGTCCCCTGGCCGGATGGCCTGGACTCCGCGATCGAAGAGGCCGTTGGGTTCCCGTCCGGAGGCTAAAATGGCCCCGCCCTTTGGTGTTCCCACCATGAAGCCCGACCAGGCACCTCCTCCCGAGAGCTCCACCGCTCCCTACTCCACTTCGGAGCAGGCTGTTCCCTCCAAGGTGACAGCACCTGGTCTTCGTGCCCGCAAGAAAACCGGCCAGAAAATCCTGGCCTTGACCGCATATGACGCCCCCACCGCCCGCTTGGTGGATGAATCTGGCTTCGACCTGATTTTGGTCGGCGACAGCATGGCCAATGTGGTGCTGGGGCACGCCACCACCCTGAAAATTTCTCTCGACCAAATCATTTCGGCAACGCGGGCCGTCAAGCGAGCCGTGGATCGGCCCCTGGTCGTGTCGGACATGCCCTTTGGCACCTACCACGTCAGTCCGGAAGAAACTCTTCGCAATGCCTTGCGCTTGGTTCGAGAAGGTGGCGCTCAAGCGGTCAAGATCGAAGGTGGAAAAGTTCGCGCCCACTTGGTCCGCGCCATGGTGGATGCGGACATTCCCGTCATGGGCCATATTGGCCTGCTGCCCCAGTCCTACAATTTGCGCGGCGGCTACCGCGTGCAAGGGCGTACGGCCGAGGGTGCCCGCAAACTCTTCGAGGATGCGCTTGCCCTGGAAGAAGCCGGCGCCTTCGCCATTGTCCTCGAGGGCGTACCCTCCCCGGTGGCCTCGGCCATCACCCAAAAACTTACCGTGCCAACGATTGGCATTGGTGCCGGCGATGGTTGTGACGGCCAAATCCTCGTCTTTCATGATGTCGTCGGGCTGACCGTTGGCCCCAAGCCCCGCTTCGCTCGGCGTTATGCCAATCTGTCCGATCAGATCCGCACCGCTTTGCAAAACCTAGCGGCGGACATTCTCAGCGGGGATTTCCCCAACGACGAAGAAAGCTATCCTCTTGAGTGCGATCTTCCGGAAGACTGGACAGCCTGACCATCGGCGTCAATTCGGCTGACAAACTTCAACACCCGGGCTTCTTCCGGACCCATGAGGCGCTGAACCACGAGCGTTTTCACGGGATTGCCCTCAGCGTCAAAGCGGAAGGAACCGGTCGCTCCCGAAACTCCACTCAAGCTCGCCAAGGCACGGCGCACACTCCCGGGAGAAGTGGGATCCGTGGCGCGCGCCAGAGCGGCCACGGCCAAGCGACCACTGTCGTAGGCAAGAGCGGAAAGTTGATCCGGATCTCGCCCAAACTTGGACCGAAATCGGGCCACAAAACTCATCGGATCCAGAGAGGGCTCCGAAGGATCAAAATGATTCGTCAGATAGGCCGAGCCGCCCACCGGCAAGGGCAAAGGTCCAATCCGGAAGGCGGGAGTATCCCAACCATCGGCACCCAGGAGGGTCCGGCCTGACCAAAGCGGAGCTCCGACCTCCATCAAGGCGCGCACTTCCGAGTCGAAGAAAGGGAGATAGATCCCGTCTGAATCCGTGGATGCAATCTCGGACGCCAAGAGGATGAGTTCGGACGGATCGCGGAAGTAGTGACGCCGCACGACCGATCCGCCCGCATCCTCAAAAACTTCCGTGAACGCATTGGCCAAACCCACCGAATAGATGGAACGAAGATCCACGACGGTGGCTATGGTGGACAAACTCAATTCCTTGCGGGCAAACTGGGCCATGGCCGATGCTTGTTGAGAGTCCAAGAAACAAGCACGGAAAGAATACGGATTGTTGCGGGTAATTTCCGGGCGAGTAGCAGAGGGCAAAATCATGGGTATGCCCAAGTTGGCGGTTTCCCCGACCGCGGCCATGGCCGTGCTGGAATAGGGCGGGCCCAAGATAATGGTGGCTCCCAGATCGGCAAGAGACCGAACGCAACCCAAGCTCCGAGAAGGACTCGACTGGTTGTCCAAGATTTCGAACTGCACTTCCGCGCCCTCGGCAATCAATTCATCTTGCAGCAGCTGAATCCCGGCGAAGGCTGCTCGCCCGTTCGGTTCATGGCCGCCGGAAAGCGGCAAGATCACCCCCACCGAAGGGGGCGGATTCCCCCCGCATGCGGCCAAAAGGAACAAAGGTAAGAGGAAAGAGCGCGACATCACTGGGGCTCCTCCCAATCGGCCAAATACTTGGACGCCCAACGGGTCACGACAAAGTCCTCCGATTGGGCAAGACTCTGCAAGACCTCGAACACCTCCGGGACATCCAGGGTCGCCAATGCTTCCACCAAATCAGGCCGAACATCATGCGTGGCCGAGGATTGCGCCAAATCACCCCAGGAATCCAAGGCATGGAGGAGCAGAGGAATGGCAAAAACTCCGCCGTGTCGGCCTAGGCCCACGGCCGCATTTTTTACGACCAAAGGATCGGCATCCTCGAGTAATTCGCCGAGAAGACGCCGCGGGCCCGCACTGGCCAAGGGTCCCTGGGCGGCGGCCAAGCGTTGCCCCAAGGCACCGGCCAGGCGGACCTTGGCCTCGGCCAAAGAAGGTCGGTATCGCCAGATCAGAGGATCTCCCAAAGAAGCGGCAATTTCCAGCCGAATATCTCCAGCATGCAACACATCTAAGGCCTCCTCCAATTGGCCTTTCTCGAGCAAGGTGTGGACTTCCTGCAGACGAGAAAGGGCGTCATCCGAGGCCACCTCACCCTGCACAAAACGAATGAGGGCGTCGGCAGCAGCGGGTTGTCGCAGGGACATGGCCACGCCCTCAGCTGCCGAGGCCCGCAACCCCCGAGCTTCATCTTTTTTTCGTTGGTCATCCCAAACAAGGCCGCCGGTGACACCCACGATCACGGCCAAGGCCATGGCCACACTCAGGCCCCGCCGGCGTTGCATTTTTCGAGAAAGCCGAGTCATGAGACCGGCCGAGACCGCATGCACCGCCTCGAAGTTGAGGATCCGACGCAAGTCGGAGGCCATTTCCCCTGCAGACTGATAGCGAAGCCCGGGGTCCTTCTCCATGGCCTTGAGAATGACGGTTTCCACATCCTTGGGCATCCGCGGGTTGAGTTTGCGCGGCGGCGTGGGATCGCGCGTCAAAATAGCACGCAAGGTGGACTCAAAGGTGTCGCCGAGAAAGGGTTGCTGCAAGGTCAAAAGTTCATAAAGCGTGACTCCCAAGGAATAAATATCAGTTCGATGATCCACGGAAATTCTGCCTGCCATGGCCTGCTCCGGCGAAATATAACCAGGAGAACCCACGAATTCGCCCGTTCGGGTGAGAGTGGATCGATCTTCGGATTTGGCAATTCCAAAATCGGTCAACACCAATTTCCCGGTCCGGTCAAACACCAAATTGCCCGGTTTGACATCTCGATGCACAATGCCGGCCCGATGAGCAGCCTGAAGGCCGTCGGCAAGATCCGCGAACAGTTCGACACCAAGGAAGACGTGATTTTGACGATCAAACAAGCGCGCCGCGTTCGTGTTGGTGCCCTCATGAGAGCCCGGGTCGGGCCGCAGGCGAACGACGGAATCCCCGTGATCCCGGGCGTCGCGCAAACGAGAAATCAATTCCCCTAGATCCGGGCCATCCAGAAAGCGCATCGAGAAAAAGGGCAAGCCTTCCAACATCCCGACCTCAAAGAGGGGAACGATGGCAGCGTGAGGGACCCGAGCGACCGCCTCGGCCTCGAGGCGAAAACGGGCCATGGAACGGGCCGAACTGGTCAAAGCAGGGTGGAGGATTTTCAAAGCAACGCGGCGATCCAAGGAGCCCTGCACGGCCTCATACACCGCACCCATGCCGCCACGCCCCACCAGGCGAACAATTTCATAGTCTCCGAAGGTGCTGCCGGGTTGCAGGTCAGCCCGTCCAGAATCCGGCTCGGGCCGAGCGTCTTGGACCGCGTCATAGAGGGCCTTCAACCCCCGCTGCTCTTCGGAATTTGGACTCATTACATTTCTTTCTCCACGGTAACCGCTTTGCCAGATAAAAAGTGGCCGTTCAAGAAAAGATCTCGGGCAATGCGAATTTCCCCCGGACCGGTCTCACCCTCTTGCAAACGACCATGGACGGAACGGAGGCCGCCGAGCCAGGGCCGTGCGTCTGAGAGATAAACAAGATCACCGGAATCCGCAGCCAAGGCAGCCATGTGGGAGGGCTCGACCACAGCGATCCCTTCCGCGAGATCGTCATCCACTACCCAGGCAAGCCGCAAAGTTTGGCCGCGACGGTCGTTCGGTTTGCCGCCCTTGAAATGCCTTCGGGCCGCCTCGATGGACCACACGGTCAATCCTTCCGAGGAGGGTTGGCGTTTTGAGGAGGTCAGCAGAGAAACGAAAATTCCCACTCCAAAACATACCAGGAGGTTGAAAAGAGCCCCAACGTACTTGAAAGGGGTCTTGGCAAAGTTTCGTAAATCTCCAAGAGCGAGCCGTTGGGCATCGACTAGCTGGGAAAGCTCGGCCTGACTGGGGGCCAATCCCAGAGTCGGCAATAGCTCGGCCGCCCCCGCGACGCTGGCCGCCGCCGGTGAGTCAGCCATCGCCGCGGCCAATTCCAACTGTTCCGTCCGTAAATCCGCCAGGACAGAAGGGGGGATCCTTGCTAGGTCCTTTTCGAGGAGTCGTTCGGTTCGCGCCAGCAAGTCCCTTTGCACGCCTGCTTCCGCCGATGCCGGAATCCCATGTGCCAAGGGCTGAATCCAAGTCATGGGTTGACTGCGGCCAATCAACATGAAGCTGGCCCCCAGCACGAAGACCGCGATCGCGCCCCAAGTCGTAAAACGACGCCAAAAGATGCCCAGAAAAATGGCGGCCACAAGGGGCGGCGTCAAGGTGGAATGGAAAAAGCCATGGGCTTCATACACCGTGTCAAAATTGGTGAAGAGCCAGGCAGCAAGAACACCCAAGACCGTGGCACAAGCAGAGACCACCATGGCTGCCCGCAGATAGTGGCGATCCCCACGATCCTTGACGATCGGGCGATAAACATCATTGATGAAAACCGCAGCGACGGCATTGATCAGGGTGTCCACGGTGCTCATCAGGGCCGCGGTGACGGCCGCAACAAAGAATCCAAAGCCGGCCTTGGTCGTGAGCAAACTGGTGACCGAAACAAAGACATCGTCCAGCGGGAGGTCCGCTGGTAGCGCACCCCGAGTGACCATGCCGCGGCCAATCCATCCGGCACATCCCACAGCGATGGCCGACAATGGCATCATGATCAAAATATTGGCCGCTGCTGCTTTCCGGCCATCGGATACCGACCGGCAGGCCATGAAGCGCATAATCAACCCCTGATTCATGAAGAGAAAGCCAATAGAGCCGGCAACCGCATCCTGCCAAAAGATTCCAATGAAGTTAAAGCCTGGGTCATCATTGAAGTTGGACAAAGGGAGTTTCCACTCCTGGGGAAGAGATGCCCAAAACTCCCCGGCACCCCCGAACCAGTTCATTCCCAATAAGAAGAGAGCAGCTCCGGCAATGAGCAAAATAAAACCTTGAATGAGATCGGTAAAGATGACTGCGGTTTGGCCCCCAAACGTGATGTAGATCCCGGCCACAACGGCAACGACGGAAAT
>CAYXFZ010000057.1:0-16137 GCA_964464385.1 uncultured Planctomycetales bacterium | reverse complement strand
AACGCGCGCTCATCACCTCACTGGGGAAGCGCTTTGGTTCAACCACATCGGAATGTTTAGTGAGTTCGCCCTGGCCCCGGATATCCGCAAGGCCATGACCGAGCAATTGGGTCATGAAAACCTTCCTCTCAACACTTTCTATGGAGATGGTTCCCCAATCTCCGAGGAGGTCATTGCCCACATTTTTGATTGCTGGGAAAAAGAGAAAGTGATTTTCCCCTGGGAAGAGGGAGACATCGCTCTCTACGACAACAACCGCATTGCCCATGGTCGTCAGCCCTATGAAGGGGAGCGATTGATCCTCGTGGGCATGGCTGAGCCTTGGACTCCCCCGAGCGCTTAGAAATCCGACTGATTTCGCCGGGATCTGGCACACTGGGCCCGTGCCCCGCCTCCTCTCAGTCCTTTGGCTCTCTCTCTTGGGGATCTCATGCGCTCCGGCTCAGCCCGAGCGTCCCAACATCCTTCTGATTCTGGCCGATGATTTGGGCCTCGCCGAGTTGGGTTGCACAGGTGCCTCCATCATTCGCACCCCCCATCTGGATCACTTGCGCGACCAGGGAATGCTGTTCACACAGGCCTATTCCGGCAGTGCGGTCTGCGCCCCCACCCGCTGCACTTTGCTGACCGGAAAACACACAGGCCATGCCCAAGTGCGTGGAAATCGGGCCGAAAAAAATTGGTCCCATCCTCCGGGCGCTCCCGGAGTAGAGCGCTTGCCCGCTTGGGAGGAACCCCCGCCATCCGGGCTTTGGGGAGGCCAATACCCCTTGGCGGAAGGCACCGAAACGTTGGCCACGGCCCTGGCCCGCGCCAATTACGCCACTGCCTGCATCGGCAAGTGGGGACTGGGAGGACCCGGCACCTCGGGCACACCAAAGCGTCAGGGATTCGATTTTTTCTACGGCTACAATTGCCAACGTCATGCACACAATTATTACCCGCGCTACTTGGACAAGAATGGGGCTCGCGAAGATCTAGTCGGCAATGAACGCAAGCCCACGGGCGCCATCTATGCCCCGGACCGAATGCTGGAAGAAGCCCTTGACTTCCTGCGAGATCACACAGAGGACCCGTTCTTCCTCTATTACAGCACGCCGGTTCCCCACCTTGCGTTGCAGGTGCCCGACGACTCCTTGGCCGAATACGAAGGACTATTCTCGGAAACTCCCTACCCCGGAGGCAAGGGCTATCTTCCCCATGAAAAACCACGTGCGGCCTATGCAGCCATGGTCAGCCGCTTGGATCGGGATGTGGGTCGCTTGTTGGCAGAACTGGAACTTTTGGAGTTGGAAAAAAATACGATTGTCATCTTCTTGAGCGACAATGGTTCCACTTTTCAAATTGGGGGCTACGACCCGGATTTTTTCCAAGGAACCGGGGGCAAACGAGGTGCAAAAACGCAACTGTATGAGGGCGGGATTCGCGTCCCTTGCATTGTTCGTTGGCCCGATCGCATTCCTGCCAACGCCGTCAGCCAAGTACCGATGGCAACTTGGGACCTTATGCCCACGCTCCTTTCCTTGGCTCAGGTTTCCACCACGGCGCAAATGGACGGCCTGGATTTTTCGCCCGTGCTCTTGCGCACGGGTCCGGCCCCGTCGCGCCCCTTCCTCTATTGGGAATACCCGGAAGGCCCCGGCTGGCGCGCCATTCTTGCCGGCCGCTGGAAGGGGGTCATCCGCGGCACGCAAAAAAAAATGGATCCGCCCTTTCAGCTCTTTGATCTGCAAACGGATCCTGCCGAAACCACCGACTTGGTGGCGAAACATCCCCAAACTGCGGCGCGACTCCGAGCATGGATGGATCAAAGCCACGAGCGCTCGCCCGTTCCTGCTTGGCAATTCCTCATCGAGTCCAGCTGAAGTTCCGCCCGGCTAGGATCTCGCCATGATTCTCCCCTCCAGAATCCTGATTGTCCTGGGAATGGCGACTGCACTAACCCGCGGACAGGAAATCGCCTTGGCCCCTCCCAGCCTGCCTGAACTTTGCGCCCAATACGAGCAGGACCGAGGTGCGCTCAACCGCCTCCTGCCGTTTCCATTTTCGGAAGCTCGCCTCCGCCGATTGCAAACTCTGCACGAATCCTGGCTCAGCCGTTTGGATACCGTGGATTTCGATTCCTTGCCCCGGCCTTGGCAAGTGGACTGGCTACTCCTGCGCCATCGAGTTCAGCACGATCTTGACCAGCTTGCCACCACACGATTTCGTGAAGAAGAAGCGGCCGAACTCATCCCCTTCCTGGCCCCGCTGGTCGTCCTGGTGGAAGACCGGGCCCAGCGAAAGTTTCCTTCGGCCGAATCCTGCGCTACGGTACTCCATGAGGCTTCCGCCGCCCTCCAAGAAACAAGAAAGGTTTGGCAGGAAGAAGACAAAAAGTCCGAGGCCACCGTGGCGCGTCGTGCCGCCCAAAAGCTCGGTACTCTTCGCCAGTCCCTCGGTAGCTGGTTTCAATTTCGTTCCGGCTACGACCCCCTGTTTACTTGGTGGTGTGCCAAACCTTGGGAAGACTTGGAAAAGGAATTGAAAGATTATGGCAAGTTTTTGCAAAAAGATCTGGCCGGGATTGACTTGGACGACAAAGATCTTCTCCTTGGAGACCCGATTGGAGAAGATGCGTTGTTGCAAGAACTGGCCTTTGAGCGAATCCCCTATTCCCCGGCCGAACTCATCGACATTGCCGAGCGCGAATTCGCTTGGTGCAATGCCCGCCGGGAAGAAGCCGCCACCCAACTTGGCTTGGACAAGGACTGGAAAGCAGCCCAAGCCTCCGCCAAAAAACTGCATGTCGCCCCCGGGGAACAGCCCGCCTTAATTTTGGAGTTGTCCGACAAAGCGATCCAATTCCTGGAAGATCGCCAACTCCTCACTATCCCAGACTTGGCCAAGGAATCTTGGCGAATGGAAATGATGTCCCCGGAGCGACAAAAGTTCAGCCCCTATTTCACCGGTGGCGAAGTCATTTCGGTCTCCTTCCCCACCGACAGCATGGATCATGAAGCCAAACTCCAATCCATGCGTGGCAACAACCAACCCTATTCCAATGCCACGGTGCACCACGAATTGATCCCCGGCCACCACCTGCAGGGTTATATGTCCAAGCGCTGGAACCCCCATCGCCGCATGTTTTCCACACCGTTTTCCATTGAAGGTTGGGCCCTTTACTGGGAATTGCGGCTTTGGGATCTGGAGTTTCCGCAAACTCCCGAGGAAAAGATCGGCATGTTGTTCTGGCGTTCCCACCGCTGTGCCCGCATTCTCTTTTCCCTCAATTTCCATTTGGGCATTTGGAGCGCCGAGGAATGCGTGGACTTCCTGGTCGAAAATGTCGGCCATGAGCGTAAAAACGCCGAGGCGGAGGTGCGGCGTTCCATTCAGGGCGGCTACGGTCCCCTCTATCAGTGCGCTTACATGTTGGGCGGGCTGCAAATCCGCGCCCTGCACCAAGAACTCGTGCAAAACGGTAACTGGACCGATCGTCAATTCCATGACGCCGTCCTGCGCCAGGGCCCCATCCCGATCGAGTTTCTCCGCGCCGCCCTTGACGATCAGCCCCTCAACCGGGATTTCCCGGTTCGGTGGCGGTTCGATTCTTGAGTTGGGCATGGGTGGCCTCTTGGTAAGTCTCCAAGTTGCCGATGTCCCACCAAGACCCCGCAGGGATCCGCCAAGCCCGGCCTCCGCGCTCTTGCACCAACCAAGCCATCAGATGGCCGGGGGCATCGGGTTCCCCTCCTTCTGCTAAGTAGCGGCGCAACAACTCAGGGAGATCTTGCGGCAACAGGTAGGCCCCAATGGCGGAATAGGGAGAAGCCGGATCCCTTGGTTTTTCCCGAATCCGAGTGATGCGATCGTTAGCATCCAGCAACACTTCGGAATAACGGCCGGGTGACACCTCGCCTACGATTTCCCGGACAAGGAACAAGGGAGTTTCCAAATCCTCAGCGTGCAGGGCAACCGCATCGGCCAGCGAGAAGTCCAACAAATTGTCGCCGGCAAGCACCATCCAAGGTCGCCGGGCTACGGCAGAAAAGCCCCGCTCCAACAACAATTGCAGATCCGCTAGCGCCCCGGGGGCTTGCTCTGGTTCCTGGGCTTCGTTGGCCACGACTTGCACCGAGACCGACTGACTCGCCGCCCAACGTTCAAACTCGGCCTGAAATCGGGCATTCACAACCACGGCGGCATGCTCCACAACCCCGGTCGTCCAAGCTTGCCGCAACAATCGCGTGAGCAAAGTTTGTCCGTGAATTTCCAACAATGGCTTGGGCCGATCTCGGGTAAGCGGATACATCCGCGTAGCAAAGCCCGCACCAAGAAGAGCCAAGTTCAAGTTGCCTCCGAGGTCAACTGAAGTTCCAGAACGGCAATGCCGGCCTGCTTGGCCTCGGTCTCCAAATCTTGCCATTCCTTGGCCGCGAGCATGGCAAGAACGGACCCACCGGACCCGCAGAATTTGGCGGCTGCGCCATGCCGACGGCAAAGAGCAATCATGCTTTGATCTTGCTCTTGGATAGGGAACAAGGAGGCACGCAAGTCAAAGTTGCGGTCCATGCATTTCGCAAAGGCCACAAAATCGCCGGCAAGTAGTGCAGCACGACCCTCATCCACGGGGCTTGGGTAGGCACCCATGACCTTCTGCACTGCAACATCCCCATTGCGCCACCGTTCCATGATGGGTGCGTGGACTGAGCCGCTGGGCTGGCCCGGCTCGGCAGGAAGTAAAATCCGCAAGCTGGGCAATCGTTGGAGGGACAAGGGCTCCGTCTCTTCGGTCGCGAAATCCATCCAAAGAAAATGTTCTTGAGCCTGAATCCACCGATCCATTGGGCCTCCCAAAATCCCGAGATGGTCGCGTTCGGCCGCCAAAGTGGCGTCGGCCAACTCACGCCAGGACCATTTCAAATCGTGTCCTTGAAGCATGGCCCGCAGGGCCGCCATCACGATGGCACTGGAACCGGCCAAGCCAGCCTGGCTAGGAATATTGGATTGAAAAGCCAAAGAAAAGGCCTCGACCTCGGGATGAAGGCCCAAGAACACGGCCCGCGCCGCCTGCAAGAGTGGGATTTCTTCGTCTGCCCGAGCACCGGGTGTCAGGGTGACTTTGGCACGCCAATTCCACACCGGGAAACCCATTCCCCGACCGCCGTAGAGATCGGAAGGATTCCCCAACAAGCCGACGCGCGGCAAAGCGAGAGCCGAAGCGGTCTGCATCGCCCTCTTAGAATACGGACGTGGCATTCATGTCCTCGAAACCCAGCTTGGGAATAGGTTTGGTCGGAGCTGGATTCTTGGCTCAGACGCGGGTGCGGTGTTGGGCCAAAATTCCAGGAGCTGACCTCCTTGCCGTGGCCTCCTCCCGGGCCGATGCGGCAACTTCCTTTGCTCAAGAGCACGGCATCCCTTCGGCCGACACCTCAGCCGATGCCCTTTTCGCGCGCGAGGACATTCAAGTGGTGGACCTTTGCGTGCCCAATGCCGCGCACCGCTCGCTGACGGAAAGGGCCGCAGCAGCTGGCAAGCATGTGATCTGCACCAAGCCATTGGTTGGTTTCCCTGGCAAATCCGCGGACCAACCCGGTGATCCAGTGCCCGACGCTCAGGCCATGCTGGAAGCCTGCCAAACCGCAGGCGTGGAATTGTGTTACGCCGAAAACTGGATTTATGCTCCTTCCATTCGCCGCGCCGCCGACCTGCACTCCCTTTCGGAGGGCATTGCCTTGGAAATGTACGGCTGGGAGGCCCATTCCGGATCCCACTCCGCCCACTCGAGTTCCTGGAAGGACACCGGGGGCGGAGCCCTTTTGCGTTTGGCGGTCCACCCCATCGGAGCCATGGTGCAGTGGAAGCACCAAGAAGGAATCCAACGCCACGGCAAACCGACTCGGGTGCAGGCCGTGACTGCGGAATGCATGCGCCGATCCGCCGAAGTCGAAGACTGGGGCCTCGCCATCCTTCATTTTGAGGACGGCAGTCGCGGCATTGCCCACGGTTCGGACAATTCCTTGGGCGGCATGCAAAGCCACTTAGAAATTCGTGCCTCCAACTCGATGCACCAGTGCAATCTTTCCCCGCACGACCTTTTACGTTCCTGGGCCGGAGAAGATGGTGCTTTTGGAGAGGATGAACTCATGGAAAAAGCTGGCACGCAAGCAGGTTGGAGCACGCCCTTGCCCAATGAAGACTGGTCTTCCGGCCATCTCGGCATGTGCGCCGCCTTCGCCCAAGACCTTCAAAATGGCCAAAAACCGCTCGCAAATGGAGAGGTCGGACTGGAAGTCATGCGAATCTTGACTGCAGCCTACGAATCGGCCCAGGATGGCCAACGCGTCCTCCTGAATTAGGTGGCGAAATCGTGCTTTTCTGTTCCAATGGAACGGTGCTGTTAGCAGCCTTCCTCCCCCTCCTGACGAATCCCCTCGTTGGTGACGGCACCGGTGCATCCGGGGCCGTCCAGCCCAACATCATTTTCATTTTGGCCGACGACATCGGCATGGAAACGATGCGTGCTTACGGCGGGAGTAGTTACGACACTCCCAATCTGGATCTTCTGGCAGCCAGCGGCATGCGCTTCGACCGCGCCTATGCCCAGCCGCTCTGCACACCCACGCGATCCAAGGTGCTGACCGGCCGCAGTAATGCCCGCAACTACGTAACCTCCACCTATTTGAATCCAACGGAGACTGTTTTTCCTCAGCTGTTTCAGAGCGCGGGCTATGCCACTTGTGGCGCCGGAAAATGGCAACTTCATGGGGGTCCAGGCCTAAACCAACTTGCCTTTCAAGGATTGCACCCCACCCAAGCAGGATTTGACGAATGGTGCATGTGGTTCGTCTCCGATATTGGTGGACGCTACTGGGATCCCACGATTGAAACTCACAACTCGCCACCGACAGTTCTCACGGGTCAGTACGGCCCGGATGTCTTCAATCAGTTCGTCCTCGACTTTATTGACCGCAACGCGACCCATCCATTCCTGATTTATTATCCTATGGCCTTGGCCCACGCCCCATTTGATCCCCCTCCGGGTTATCAGGGCAGTGGTACTTCAGCCAATGATATTTTCCCGGCCATGATGACCTACATGGATGCCATGGTGGGCAAGGTCATGGCTCGGCTCCGCAGCCACGGCATTGAAAAAAACACCCTGCTCATTTTTTGCACCGACAATGGCACAAACGGTGGCATCCGCTCGGACTTTTTGAACTACCCAAGCGTTCCTGGAACCAAAGGGCTCACCTTGGAACCTGGCCTTCGCATGCCCGTCCTTGCCTCCATGAAGGGCACGATCCCCGCTAGAACGGTATGTTCCGACTTGATTGATTACGCCGATTTCTTCCCAACTCTTCTGGATGCCGCGAATTTAGACAGCGAGGAACTCGACCTAGATGGCAGGAGTTTTCTTCCCCAATTGCGGGGATTGCCTGGATTTTCTCGCGACTGGATCTATCAATACTATTGGCCGATTCCCATTCCGTCTGACCCTAGCCAAGAAGTTCGGTGGCTGGTGACCAAACAATGGAAGCTCTACGCCGACGGCCGCTTTTTCCACATCCTCTGGGATCCTCTCGAAACCAAGGACCTGCAAAACTCCACCCTGCCCAAGGTGCTAGCGGCCCGGATCCAATGCCAAATTATTTTGGACGCGCAACCCGCTCGATCCCCTGGAATCGGTGGCTGATTCCTTTATCCTTTCCAGCCATGTCCTCTCCTTCGGCTTGGCTCTTGGTTTTGGCTCTTGGCGGATGTTCCCTTCCCGGGCCACTTTCGGCCCCACCGAAACCTCCCCGCATTCTTGTTGTCAACGACGATGGTATTGACGCTCCCGGAATCGCCGCCCTCGCCCTGGAACTCTCTCATATCGGCGAGGTCGTCGTTTGCGCACCGGACGGAAATCGCTCCGGCTCCAGCCACTCATCGGTTGCCTTTTCCAAGACCCTGACTGTCCTCGACCACAAAATCAAGGGGGCTTCCTATGCCTGCTCGATCTCGGGAATGCCCTCAGACGCGACTTCTTATGGCCTGCTTCGTCTAGGTGCGGAAAAACCATTTGATTTGGTCGTCTCCGGAGTCAACCGAGGCGCCAACGTGGGCTTGGTCGCGCATTACTCGGGCACCATCGGCGCCGCCATGGAGGGGAATTACCACGGCATTCCTTCGGTGGCCGTCTCCCAGGACTCTTCCGACCCGGATTTTGGTTTCGCGGCACGCTGGGCCGCCAAATTTGTGGATTCTCTTTGGCAGCAAGGGCCGCCTCCGGGGATTTGCTGGTCCATCAATGTTCCAAGCACCCTCGCGCCCATTCGCGGAGTGCGGGCCGCTCGCATGGGTGGTTCCTACCTCCGGATTCATGACTGGTCCACCACATCGGGTGACCGGGTCCGTGCTTCTTTTTCGCCAAGCCACCAGGCCGCCGAGGATACGGACACGGCCGCTTGGCAAGAGGGTTGGATCACGGTGACTCCACTTCGCTTCGATTGGACGGACACTGAGGCCTTGAGCTCCCTGCCTTCATGGATGCCCGGCCTCTTTTCCCCTCCTGCTGGGCGTCGCTGATGGATTATCACGGCTGGATCGCGCTGGGCACCCTTGTCGCAGCTGGCTTTCTTTTTCTAACGCGCAAAATCCCCATTGAAATGACTGCGCTGGGCATCCCCGTGGTTCTCTTTGTCACTGGAACCGTTCCGGATCCAACAGATGCCTTGATGGGTTTCGGCAATCACGCCGTCATCGCCATTGCTTCCGTTTTCATCCTTGGCGCCGGTCTGCAGGAAAGTGGAGTGGCCGCCTGGATCGCACGTTGGGTTCAACGAGTCGGTGGCAGTAGCGAATCCAAGATGATCGTGGTCATTTGCAGTTCGATCGCCCTGCTTTCGGCATTCATGAGCAA
Source organism: uncultured Planctomycetales bacterium (assembly GCA_964464385.1). Classification (GTDB taxonomy): domain Bacteria; phylum Planctomycetota; class UBA1135; order UBA1135; family UBA1135; genus CAYXFZ01. Next base: position 7,247 of record CAYXFZ010000057.1, on the reverse strand, counting down.
CGCCGCTGCGATCGGGGTGCTACTTCCAGCCGCCATCGCCTTGGCCCGTCGCACCAAGGTCGCCCCTTCCCGCTTGCTCATGCCCATGGGTTACGCCGCCATCTTGGGCGGCAATCTCACCTTGATTGGCACGACGCCAAACCTCCTGGTATCAGCTTACATGGAAGGGGAACTCGGCGAAGGCTTCGGCATGTTCGACTTTGCACTGATTGGCATTCCCTTGGTGGTGGCTGGGATCCTATATCTCGTGTTGGTGGGCCGAAGACTCCTGCCGACTTATGACGCGCCCGGGAAAGGGGGTTCGGCCGGAATGGCTGGCCGCCTGGCCCACGACTACGGGGTCGCCGGCGGCCTGACCCGCCTGCAAGTCGGCAAAAACTCCAGTCTCCTCGGCAAAACCATTTCCGAGGCCGCTCTAGGTGCCAAGTACGGGGTGTCGGTGGTTGCCGTCGAGCATCAGCAAGGACGACACCGAGGTTGGTTGGTGCCTGGGCCAGATTACAAAATGCTCCTGGCCGACAACCTTTATCTGCAGGGAAAGCAGGAGTCCATCTGGTTGCTTGCCGAACAGGAAAGCACCCGCATTGGCTTGGCCGCTGAAGAACATTCCGGCAAGGTCATGGATCATGGCGTGGCCTTGGCCGAGTTAGCCGTCGCTCCGCGCTCGCCAAGCGTCGGCAAATCTCTGCGCGATTTGGATTTCCGCAATAAATTTGGGCTATCAGTGCTCTCACTTTGGCGCCACGGAAGACCGGTCCAGGAGGAGTTGGGCGCCATGACCCTTGAAGAAGGAGACGCTCTTCTGGTCATTGGTGAAGTGGAACCCCTGCGCTCCATTCGCACCACCGATGAATTTGTCTTGCTTACCGACCTTGAGGATGCTCATGACTTCCGCAAAGCCCCAGTTGCACTCCTTTGCTTGGCCATCGCCTTGGTACCCCCCCTGATGGGCTTGGCCCCTCTTGCTATGAGTGCTCTGGCCGGAGCCTTACTCATGACAGGCACGGGTTGCATCCCAGCGCATCGCATGGGGCGGTCGGTGGATTGGAAAGTATTGGCGTTGATTGTGGGCACCCTTCCTCTCGGCCAGGCCCTAGAGGTCCACGGCATGGCCGAAATCGCGGCCGAGGGGGTGGTAGGCATGCTCTCGGGCGCAGGCCCCCCAGCAATCCTGGGCGTTCTCTTCCTGCTGGCGGCCATCGTCTCCATCACTTCCAGTAACGCGGCGGCAGCCGTGATCTTGTCCCCCTTGGCCATACACGCGGCCAAAGCCGCCGAGATCGAACCACGCAACGCCTTGCTGGCGGTGGCCTATGGTTGCTCGTGCGCCTTTCTCGTTCCCTTCGCCCACCAGTGCAACCTCATGGTCATGACACCAGGCGGGTACAAGACCAAAGACTTTGTTCGGGTCGGACTCCCGCTCAGTCTCATTGTCACCGTAGTGTCGGTGAGTCTCTTGGCGCTCCTTTAGTCCCAGGTTTTCACCAATTTCTGGTCTAGGTCCGGGGAACTCTCCTCACTGGTCAAGCCGGCGATGAGGAGGTCTTCGGCGACCTTGGCAAAGCCGCGCAAGCGCTCCACGGGAACACCACGGCCTTCCAAGTAAGGAATGCCCCAGAAGTCAAACATATAGGTCGGAAGAATGGTGGAACCCGTCACGGATTCATAGAGCCGATCCACGAGGCCGTCGGCCTCTTGCCAACCCATGGAATTGTGTTTCCAAGTCATGCCATCCCCCTGGATTCCAAACTCCTCGCATCGTTCGGCGACTGGAGCCTTGGGCTCATAAAACCAGATCCCGGCGTTGAAGAAAGTGGGTTTCGATTCATTGATAAAGTCAATCGTATTCTGAATCGTTTGCTCGGTCTCTCCAGGATAGCCCACGATCAAAGAAGTATGGGTGGTGATGTCCCGCGCAGCTAAGGCCTGAATACCAGTCAGGTATTTTTTCACCTTGACCTTTTTATTCATGTTCTCCAGCATCTGTTCGTCACCGGATTCCACGCCAAGGAATACGCCCTTGCAACCCGCGGCAGCCATCAAATCGAAGGCTTCCTCGTCGGCATTGGAGCAACGGAAGTATGAATACCAGTCCAATTCAATTTTTTCTTTTACCATCATCCGACACAAATCTTTGAAACGAGGTAGGGGGACATTGAAGGTGTCGTCAATAAAGATCACTCTCTCGGCACCGGACTCACTCAGAGTGCGAAGTTGGGCTTCGACGACATCCACTTCATGCGTAGCCAAGGGCCCGGCAACTGCTGGATAGCGACAAAAGGCGCATTTAAAGGCACAACTCCGCGCGGTTCGCATTTGCGCACTCGGGGTGAAAAAGGACCGGTCGAAGGAATTCCAGTCGATCTGGGTGGAATCCAGCGGGTTATCTTCCACAACCCGCAAAGTCCGAGAAAACTTGCCGTCCCCATTTTGGTAGATGAGGTTTGGGACCGCGGAATAGTCTCCACCATTTCTAAGAGCACCCATCAGCCCGGCAAGAGCGTTTTCGCCCTGCGAATCAAAGATGTAGATGTCTCCTCCCATATTTGCGAGAAGGTAATTCTGGGTGATGTCGTCGTAGTCGGAGCAAATGTTGTAGATATGCGGCCCGCCAACGATGATCTTTGCGTCGGGGCAGCGTTCGCGAACAAAGGCTGCTACCTCCGCGATCGGGTCGGCGTCCACGTAAAAAGTTGTCGTGATCGCGACCGTCCGAGGATTTTGGGCCAGCAAAGCCTCCAATTGCTCCAGTTCCCGGTCGAAGTGACCGACAGGCTCGGCTGTAAACCCGCGGGCGCGCAAATAACTCACTAGAGTCAGGACACCAAGCGGCGGCAACTGACAAACATGGTGTTTCGGATCCACTCCTGTCGCGACCCGAGCGGAGGCATTCAGAAGTTCCATGTAGGGCAAGCGCTCCCCTTGGAAAACGCCGGAGCCCCGCTTGAGCTCGCTGTAAAAGGGGCTCATGCTTTCCTTGGCACGAGCAGCGGCCGCCAACTGCTGGAAATCGCCGTCGTGATAACCGATCACAACGCAATCAAGAGGAGACGAGGACATGGGTGGGGCTTCGAACTGAATGGGAGGCAGAACTGCGTGGGTGGGAGGCAGACTTGCACTACGGTATTCTACCTCATGGTAAACGAGAAAAGTGCACCTGAATCCAGTCGTTTTGCAGATAGGCCAAGCCCAATTTTTCTGCGGCCTGGGGAGATAAGTCCAAACCAGCAGGATTCAGCACAATCCGAACAAATTGATCACGTCCGGGATTTTAATTCCCGTAAAAGGCGGCTTGAGATTCCGGAAGTCCCTGGGGCAAGGCCTTGAATCTGCGACGCGTAGTCGTGCATCCGGAGGAACAATCCCAATAGTTGTCATCGGTGTTCCAAGGGCCCACATACCCCACCCACTGGCCCAATACCTTGGCACCCTTAGCAGGACGCAAAAGATCCACGGTGTATGCAGGCGCACCGTAGGCAGGGGAGCACGTACTCCAACCAAGATTGGAAAACTTGACGCAATAATCCGGGATGGCAATTTCGTCCGGCGTATTGGCCAAATACTGGGTGGCAAAAATTTCCCGGCTTCGGCTCATGCCACGGGAAGAAACCCGACCCCACCAAGCCGCCATCCATTGCCGAAATACGGGATAGCGTCCGGCCAAGAGTGCGCGACAACCATTGTCGGTGGATGCCAACATCTCCCCGCCAGGAGCGAGATTTCCTCCGTGTAGGAGGGGGTGAGGAAAAGGTGGGCGAGAACCGCTTTCTCTTCCCAGGCGTCTGCGAAAGACGCCTGGGGGCCAATCAAGGCCACGAGAAGCGGGAGAAGAACTTTATTGAACCGTGAAGGAACTGACGTCAGTCAAAGATCCAAAGGAGATACCACCTGCTTGTGAGAAGGCAACGGCACTGCAGTAAAAGGTCGTTCCAGGGGGTACTCCAGGAATCCTGACGACACCGGTGATCGTGTCACCAGCACCACTGGCGTCCACAGTTCCCGAGAGCAAGCTGATAAATTTTGGAAGGTAGGGGTTGTTCAGCAGACCGGTATTCCGCGCATCGCCGAAAGGCAGGGCGTAATTCCCGGCACCACTGGAGATCATCACCGCAAAGTTGAAGCCCGTGTCCGAGACACCGAAACCAGAGGCGCTGAAGTGAATGAAATCTCCGGGAGTGAAACTTCCACTCACCGCAGAAATGGATGCTGGGCGAAGGCCGCCAGCGTAACAGTTGTTGCTACCGGCAACATCATCCAACCAAGCGCCGATGAAGTTTCCGTATTGGGCATTGTAAGCCACTTCATTGTAATCGGTATCCCCAGTTGCAACACCAGCATCCAGATCCTGAATAGCGGACCAAGTGGAACCGCCGTCTCGACTGGAGGACATGGCCGTCATTTCGGGATAACCACCCTCACCCCAGATCACGGCCCAGTAGTCACCGCCACCGACCACGACCGGATAAGAACCGCCGGCGACGGACATCTGGATTTCATTTCCAGTCGCACCGCCGTCGGAAGTGGACCAGGCATACACTTCGTCGCCACCCAAGCGATCGTCTTCCCAGACGATCACGGCAGAAGAGCCGCTCAGGGCAACGAACTGGTTGTCCACATCGACGGTGTTTTGGAGGACAATTTCCGCGCCCCAGTTGTGGCCGCCGTCGGTAGAGAACATGGCGTGGAGTTCATCGCTGGTTCCGTTGGAGAGGTCTTCTTCCAACCAAGCGATGCACGCGTCACCAGAGGCATCCACGACCAAACTGATTTCGCCGGGAGCGAGGTCGCCCACGCCAGGGCCGGAGGGATCAATCTGGGTTTCAGTGGCCATCCAGGAAATACCACCGTTATGAGACATGTTGTAGAACAAATCATCGTAGGAGGAAGAGTTTCGGTTGTTCGCGAACGCGACATAGACGTTTCCACCTGTACAAGCAATGCCAAAGTCATCGCAATCACCTGAGGCAGCAGTATCCGCACGTAGACTGGCGTTCCAAGAGGCGCCGCCGTCATTTGAGGAAGCCAGCCAAATGCCTTCGCCCGTACCGGAGTTGTCTACACGCATACCGATATAAACGTTGCCACTATCGGCGCAAATGCGGGCCTGATCCACAGCTTCAGCGCCAATGCCGTAGCCATCATCCATCCGCACATTGGCAGACCAAGTGGCGCCGCCATCGGAAGAGACGCTGAAGTAGCAATCGTCCTGCGAGCCATTGCGCTCGTCACGCCAAGCCAGATAAATGTTTCCGGAATCTACAGCAATGGAGTAATCGTAAACCCATTTATTGGCACCGGTCGCGTCATCATCCACGCGCACAGGGGCGGACCAACTGCGGCCTGTGCCGTCCGAGGAAGAAACGAAAATTTCATTGGTGCTGGAATCCTTCCAAGCCACGGCAGAAACTTCGCCACCAGAAGCCACGGCTGGGCCGTAAACCTGGGTGCTATTGTCCAATCGCTGGGGCGTTCTAGGGCCTTGGGCGATCAAGAAGGAGGAAAGGAGAAGGAAGAGAGCAAGGAGGGGAATGGAACGCATTTCAAGGGAACGGATTCGAGGGATGGAGGGTCGGCACAGATGGCCAACAGGGGACTCCCAAGGTTACCAGGAGGCCAGCGATTGGGCAGGGAAATCGCGCGGAGAGCCCTAAAAATAAAGGAAATCGGCAAAAACCTCAACAGGAGACAGCCCCCGGCTCCAAATCTTCAGCCCGTCCATTCTGCCGCCAAAAAACCGTCCGGAATCCAAGTCCGACCGGTAGCCCAAAAACAAGCTTCCGGCAGGATTGAAAGTGTCGCCAGCTAAGTAGGTCTCGGCGGCAAGAACAGGGGCGCTGAGAGGGCAAGGAAACTGAGCATGGAGGCTTCATTTCCTATGATAAACCAGAATGGAACGGCCCACTCTCTTCTTTGATGGCGACTGCCCGCGTTGTTGTCGACAAGCGGCCTGGTTGCAAGGCAGGCGTCGAGGGCCTCTCTTTTCGGTTCAGCCGCTCCCGTCTCCCGGTGAATCGCTCCTCCTGGAGCACTTGGGCAAGACCTACACCAAATCCAGTGCCGTGCTGCAGGCGGCCATTCTCCTGGGATTTCCATGGGTTCTGCTGGCGGTGTTCCTGCTCATCCCGCGTCCTCTGCGGGATTGGGCCTACGACCGTTACGCGGCTCGCCGGCCACGCGTGGAAGGAAGTTCTTAGGCCCTCGAAATCCAGGCTTTCCACTTGGAGCCTTTTCGGGGATAATGCCGGGCCGTAGTTTCGTCCTGCCCCCGCCAAACGCCAAAATCATGTCCTCCCTGCGCTTCGACCAACTGGGCTTGCCCCAGAAAATGGTCCAGTCCCTGGTGGACTTTGGCTATGAGGACCCAACGCCAATCCAAGCCGAGGCCATTCCTCTCCTATTGGACGGCGGCGACATCATCGGTCAAGCGCAGACCGGCACCGGCAAGACGGCTGCATTTGCTCTCCCCCTGCTGGCCAACCTGCATATCAAGACCCGAGCCCCCCAAGTGTTGGTCTTGACCCCAACGCGGGAACTCGCGATCCAGGTGGCCGAGTCCTTCCAAAAATATGCCCGCTCGATGCCGGGCTTTCATGTCCTCCCCATTTACGGTGGCCAGGCGTATCAGCATCAGTTAAATCCCTTGCGCCGTGGCGTGCACGTTGTGGTCGGCACTCCGGGTCGTATCTGCGATCACTTGCGCCGCAAAACCCTGCGGCTGGACAACCTGCAATGCTTGGTTCTGGACGAAGCGGACGAAATGTTGCGCATGGGATTTATTGAGGACGTCAACTGGGTTCTGGAGCAAACTCCAAATCAGAGGCAAATTGCCTTGTTTTCGGCGACGATGCCGACGGAGATCAAAAGAATCGCGGCAACCTATTTGCGCAACCCGACCGAAATCAAGATCCAGGTCAAGCAGACTACGGCCGACACCATCAACCAACGCTTTCAGGTGGTTTTGGGCAGACGCAAGATTGACGCTCTAACTCGCATTCTTGAATTTGAGAATGTGGACGCCATGTTGGTGTTCGTCCGCACCAAAGTGGCCACTGGAATTGTCGCCGAGCAATTGGAAGCGCGGGGCTTTGCCGCCGCGCCACTCAATGGCGACCTCGCTCAAGCACAACGGGAAAAAACCATAGATCGCTTGAAGCGGGGCAAACTGGACATCTTGGTGGCGACCGATGTCGCCGCCCGTGGCCTGGATGTGCGCCGCATCAGCCACGTCATCAACTTTGATGCCCCCA
>CAYXFZ010000056.1:2091-16874 GCA_964464385.1 uncultured Planctomycetales bacterium | reverse complement strand
CGGCCGCTGGGCCTGCGCTTCCACCACGGCCAGTTGTTCCCGGAGGAGAGTTAGGGTCGGATCCCAACCTAGAGCACGGCGCAATTCCGCGGCGGCGCCAAGCGGACGGCCCTGATCCTGCAAGCGGGTAGACCAGGCAGCGGCGCCCGGAGGTTGGTCGCGGTTGTGTTGCAAAAATGCGTCCAATTCCTGGGCTCCTTGCGATTCTGGGTCCAAGCGTGGCCCCAGGGCCATGGCAGCCTCCACTCGATTGGCACGGAAGGTATCGAAATGCCGCAGTGGACCCGTCCCGCGAGGGTAGATCATGGTCAGGGTCGGCCCAAGAGCACGCAGAGTCTGCAAGCGAACGAAGGGATCCTCACTATTCAGAGTTTCCATCAAGGCCGCGACCACTTCCGGCTGCTCGGGCCAGGCCATCAGAGCGCCGGTCAATACGGCTTGCCAAGCCGGGTGACTTTCTTCCTTCAAGTGAGACACAATCTCTTGCCAAGCATCCGGCTTCCCTTGGCGGGCCGCCGCCAACAACCGGGCCCGCGTCCGGCGCGGGCGGTCCATGGCATCGCCGTACCAATTGCGCACATGGTTGCGGGCCCAAACGGCGTCTTGATCCGCATGGCAACGATTGCATGCATTGGGAATGCCCAACTCCAGGGTGAGAACAGGATCCGGCACGGAAAAGGAATGGTCATGCCGCGGGTCGCGTTGCATGTAGGTCGTGGTCGGCATATGGCAGCCGATGCAGCGCGCCCCCTCGGATTCTGGCGGATGAAAGGTGTGGGCCGCCGGATCCACCGGCGGGATGGCACCCTGGGGTTCGGCATGACAGCGCATGCAAAGCGCGTCGCCTGGCAATCTGGGTTGGCTGTCGTGGGCGTTGTGGCAATCCAGGCAGGTCACCCCAGCTTGCGCCATTCGGCTGAGCCGGAAAGAAGTCCATTCGTAATCTTCCTCACGAATTTGGCCGTCGGCGTACCAAGTTTCGTCCAACCCGGGCCACTCCGGCAGAAAGCGATCCAGGAAAGGCAAGTCGGGGCGTTGCTCTGCGATCAACTCTCCGCGGCGGGCATGGCAAGCACCGCAAGCATCCACGGAATTGGCGGCAGCAGGAAACGGGATGCTCCCTTGGCTCTCCACATGGGTGCGCCCCGGGCCATGGCAAGCCTCGCAGGACACGCCGCGTTCCGCGTGGGTGGTGGTGTACCGATCCGTGGCCGGATTCCATTCCTTGCGTAGGCCGGTGTTGTGACAAGTCGCGCACATCGAATCCCAATTCATGCCACGCCCGGTCCAATGACCCCACTCGCCCTCTTCGCGTCCGTCCTCAAAAATGTTGAACCACTCCTGGGCAGTGGGATCCCAAGCGAATTGGCAAACTTGATCCAGGCCGTTTTCGTTGACGATGTACTGCACCAATGGAGCAACTCCAATAGCGCGCTCGGCCATCGCGTCCTCGGTGCGCCCCAAGAGGGCGCCCGGAATGGCGCGCGGAGATTCCAAATCCACTTCGGCGAGAGCGTGATGACTTTGTTCCCAAGCCGCGTAGGCATTCGGATGGCAAGTCTTGCAGGTAGCGGATCCCACCCAGTCGGCTGGTGTGGGGGGGAGGGCAGAAGCCAACTCGGTTTCCGGTTCGGGAGCACAACTTGCCAGGAGGGCAAGTCCCACCGAAACAGAGAGTCGCCGAGTCACGCTGGGTATTGGTTGTACTCTTCAGGATTTTCCGAGAGGTATTCCAGAAACTCCCACTCGAAGCCATCGAGGTCATAGAAATATCGGCGCTTGCGGTAGGGGTGGTCTTCCGTGTCGATTCCTTCGGCATAACCGGCCGCCAACAGGCGTTTGCTGACGGCCGCCAGGTCGTCCACGACAAAGCCCAGGTGGTTGAAGCCGGTGCGGAGATATTGTCCGGTTTGCAGTTCGCCTTCGTCGCGGGCCTCTTCCAGAGCCAAGTAATGATCCTCGACTCCGAAATGGGCCCACTTGCGATCGTTCTCGCCGGCATGCCGAATCTGCCAAGCTGGAAAGGCGATGCCCAGAAATTTCAAGGTGGCTTCCAGGTCGCGGACCGTGAGGTTGGCGTGTTCTAAGCGCGGTAGCATGGGGCCAGATTAGCGACTGGCAACTCGGTCACGCTGGTATCTTGCGCCGATACGGATCTTCCCGCTTGCAATCCCGTTCGCATACCGCTGAAACCCCGCTCACCATCCGTGACTGGCCCCCTCTGGACCCCTACAGCCGACCTGCTCCAAAACTCCGCCATGGCGCGGCTTCAGGACCATGCTGGGGCCCAGGATTGGGCCTCATTGCACCGCTGGTCGGTAAAGCAGCCCGAGGCCTTTTGGGCCCGGGTTTGGCAGGACGGTGGGGTGGTGGGCGAACCCGGAGGAGCGCTTGAGGGCCAAGGAGGCACGGTTTTGGCCCGTGGCGACCGCATGCCTGGCGCCCATTGGTTTCCGGAGGCCCGCCTTTCCTTTGCCGAGAACCTTCTCCAACGGCGTGACGCCGCGCCGGCGATTCTCTTTCGCCGTGAGGATGGCCTCCGGCGAGAAATTTCCTTTGCCACTTTGGCGCAAGAAGTCGCAGCCGTGGCCACCGCATTGCGAGCAGCCGGCGTGGTCTGCGGCGATCGCGTTGCCGGCTGGATCCCCAACTGTCCCGAGGCGATCGTGGCCATGCTTGCCGCTAACTCCTTGGGGGCGGTTTGGTCCTCCTGTTCCCCTGACTTTGGTGCCAGCGGCGTGTTGGATCGCTTCAGTCAAATTGAACCCAAGGTCTTGATTGCTTGCGATGGTTATTTCTGGAAGGGGAAGGCGATGGACATTCGGCAAAAGTTGCGCGAGGTGCAATCTTTTCTGCCGACCGTGGGCACAACGGTGTTGTTGCCCTACCTAAACTCTGACACTCACTTGGAGGACACCATTTCGTGGTCGCAATTTGTGGCACCACCGAGCGATGAACTTTTCTTCGAATCCCTCGCCTTCGACCATCCGCTCTATGTGATGTTCAGTTCCGGCACGACCGGGAAACCTAAGTGCATTGTACACGGCCAAGGCGGCACCTTGTTGCAACACCGCAAGGAGCATCTTTACCACCTCAACTTGCAATCAGGTGATCGACTCTTTTATTACACGACAACGGGCTGGATGATGTGGAATTGGTTGGTCACGGCCCTGGCCGGTGGCGTGACGATTGGCCTGTTTGATGGCAACCCCTTTCATCCGGGACCGGCTGCCCTCTGGGATTTTGTTCGCGAGGAACAAATGCAGGTCATGGGGGTTTCTGCCAAGTGGGTGGATGCTTGCAAGAGGAGTGGGGTGAAACCCGGTCCGCAAGAACAACTTCGCACTTTGCTTTCGACAGGATCTCCATTGATGCCGGAGTCGTTTGATTGGTTGGCCGAGCATCTGTCGCACATGCAGGTGGCCAGCATTTCTGGTGGTACCGATCTGATCTCTTGTTTCGTTTTGGGAAACCCGCTCTTGCCCGTGCACCGCGGTGAGATTCAGGGCCCAGGTTTGGGCATGGCGGTGGATGTTTGGAATGAGGCAGGGGAGCCGGTCGTGGGCGAGGCCGGCGAATTGGTTTGCACCCGTCCCTTCCCGTCCATGCCGACGGGATTTTGGAACGATGCCGACGGATCCCTTTACCGCTCCGCTTACTTCGAGCATTGGCCTGGCGTCTGGCGGCACGGCGATTGGGTGGAATGGACCGAAAACGGCGGCATGGTGGTGCATGGCCGATCAGACGCCACCCTGAATCCTGGCGGTGTCCGCATCGGCACTGCCGAGATTTACCGGCAGGTGGAGCAGCTGGCCGAGGTCGTAGAGGCCATCGTTGTCGGTCGTGACACTGGTGACGGTGACCAGGAGGTGGTGCTGTTCGTGATCCTGGCTGAGGGCCAAGAGTTGGATGAAAATCTCCAGGGGAAAATTCGCCAGGGCATTCGGGAGGGCGCCAGCCCGCGGCACGTACCGGCCGCCATTCGGGCTGTTCCCGACATCCCCCGCACGCGTTCTGGAAAGATTTCCGAGATTGCTGTGCGCCAGGTGCTACAGGGCCAGGCCGTCCCCAACATCGAGGCCCTGGCCAACCCCGAGGCCCTACATTGGTTCCAACCTTGAGCTTCATCCTCCCTTTCTCTGAAATCGGCCTGACCGATCTACCCAGGGTCGGCGGCAAGAACGCTTCCTTGGGGGAGATGTTCAACCAGTTGGGAGGGGCCGGCGTGCCCGTGCCCGATGGCTTTGCAGTAACCGTCGAGGCCTATCAGGCCTTCCTGCAAACCAATAACTTGGAAGAATTCTTGCGCGATGAATTGGCCAATGTGCACCCCGGAGATTTGGCTGCCCTGGAAGCGGCCGGCTCCCACATTCGCGGCGCCATCCTCGCCGGCGAATTCCCCGATGCGGTGCAGCAGGCCATTCGCGAGGCTTACGCCGAGTTGGAAAAGAGCATTGGCACCAATTGCGATGTTGCGGTGCGCTCTTCCGCTACCGCCGAAGATTTGCCAAATGCATCCTTTGCTGGCCAACAAGAAAGTTATCTCAACATTCGCGGCGCCAGCAACTTGGCCGAGGCCGTCAAACGTGTGTTTGCCAGCCTCTTTACGAACCGCGCAATTTCTTACCGCAATGACCAAGGTTTCCCACACGAAGGTGTGTTGATTTCGGCGGGTGTGCAGCGCATGGTGCGCTCCGATAAGGCATGTTCCGGAGTGATTTTTACTTTAGATACCGAGTCCGGTTTCCGCGACATTGTCATGTTGACTTCCGCCTGGGGCCTCGGTGAAAATGTAGTGCAGGGCACTGTCAACCCGGACGAGTTCCGTGTCTTCAAGCCCTCCTTGCGCGACGGCAAGCGTCCTATTTTGTCGCGCCGCTTGGGGGAGAAGGCCCAGAAAATGGTGTATTCCCGCGACTCCCACGCCGGAGCCTCGACCCGCAATGTCCCCGTCTCCGCGCAAGCGCGTTCGATGTTCTCCCTGCAGGATCACGAAATTCTGTCCTTGGCGCGGATCGCGCTTGCCATCGAGGATCACTATTCCCAGTTGGCCGGCAAACCCGTGCCCATGGACATTGAATGGGCTAAGGATGGCCGAGACGGCAAGTTGTACATCCTGCAAGCACGGCCCGAAACTGTGCACTCCACGGATGCCGGGGTGGTGCACGAAGTCTTCCGCATGGGCCAGCAAGGCGAAATTTTGGCCGAGGGTCGCTCCGTCGGAAAAAAGATCGCTGCCGGTCAGGCTCGGGTCATTTTGGATGCCGATGACATGAATCAACTTCAGCCCGGCGATGTCCTGGTCACGGACATCACCGATCCCGACTGGGAGCCAGTCATGAAGATCGCCTCTGCGCTGGTGACGAATCGTGGCGGCCGCACTTGCCACGCCGCCATCATCGCCCGTGAGCTGGGTATCCCAGCGGTGGTCGGGGTGGGGGATGCCACGGAGGTCATTCCGGACGGAGAAGAAACCACGGTTTCCTGTGCCGAGGGCGAAACCGGTTTTGTGTACCGCGGTCGGCTTCCCTGGGAAGTCGAGCGTTACGAATTGACCGGCTTGGTGAAACCCAAAACATCCCTCTATTTGAATGTTGCCGATCCAGATCAGGCTCTGCACCACAGTCGTTTGCCGGCCGATGGCGTGGGTCTGGCCCGGCTCGAGTTCATCATCAACAACTCCATTCGCGTGCACCCTCGCGCCCTCCTGGAATACGAGCGCTTGAATGCCAGCACCCGCGCCCAAATTGATCCCATGATTGCCGGCTACGCCAGCCCGCGCGAATACTTTGTGCTACGTCTGGCTGAGGGCATTGGCACGATTGCGGCGGCCTTTCATCCACGCCCTGTTGTGGTGCGGACTTCTGATTTCAAATCCAACGAATATGCCGCCTTGATCGGAGGTTCCGCCTTCGAACCTGAAGAAGAAAACCCGATGTTGGGTTTTCGCGGGGCGGCGCGCTATTTTTCAGACGAATTCGCCGAGGCCTTCGCATTGGAGTGCGATGCATTGCGCGAGGTGCGCGAGGGCATGGGCCTGGACAATGTCATTCCCATGATTCCCTTCGTGCGCTCGGTGGATGAAGGCGCCAAGGTTCTGGATCTCATGGCCCGCCATGGTCTGCGCCGTGGCGAAAACAATTTGCAGGTGTATCTCATGTGCGAGTTGCCAGTGAACGCCCTGCAGGCCGATGAATTTTTGCATCACTTTGACGGCTTCAGCATTGGTTCTAACGACCTAACCCAATTGACCGTAGGGGTGGATCGCGATTCGGGTCTATTGCAGGGATACGACGAGCGCGATCCTTCAGTCTTAGCTCTCATGGATATGGCCATTTCCGCTTGCCGCCGCCGCGACAAGTACATCGGCATTTGTGGCCAGGCGCCATCCGACTTCCCGGAAATTACGCGCTGGCTGGTCGAGCGCGGCATCCAAAGCATTTCGCTTAATCCCGACAGCCTCGTGGAAATGCTGAAGGTGGTTTGTGAGGCCGAAGCCGAAGCGGAATCCAAGCTCAGCGCCGCCAAGGCAGGCTAAAATGCCAGGTCTAGGCCCGTCCTCCCATCCCCATGACCGAAGTCTTCCTCGTCTCCGCCTGCCGCACCGGCATCGGCAAATTCCAAGGCAGTTTGTCCGGCTTTCGCGCCCCCGAGTTGGGTGCCTTTGCCGTGGCCGAGGCCCTTCAACGCGCCGGACTGCAAGGCGAGGCGGTTGATGAGGTCATTTTGGGCAATGTGCTGCAGGCCGGGGTGGGTCAAAATCCAGCCCGCCAAGCGGCCCGGGGTGCCGGCCTACCGGATTCGGTACCGCCGTTTACCATCAACAAAGTTTGTGGCTCGGGTCTGAAAGCCGTGATGTTGGCGGCCCAGTCCATCAAGGCCGGCGACAACCAAATTGTCGTGGCTGGCGGCATGGAATCCATGTCCAACGCGCCCTACCTTTTGCCCTCGGCGCGCAAAGGCGCTCGTCTTGGCCACACCCCGCTATTGGATGCCATGGTGCACGACGGTTTGTGGGACGCCTACTCCGATCAACACATGGGCATGACTGGGGAGTTGGTCGCCGACAAGTTTGGTATCAGCCGCGAGGCCCAGGATGCCTTCGCCGTTGCTTCGCATCAAAAGGCCGCTGCTGCTGCCGAAGCCGGCAAGTTTGATGATGAGACCTTTGCCGTGGAGGTGCCGCAACGCAAAAAAGATCCCATCTCCTTTGCCACCGATGAGGGTGTTCGCGGAGATGTTACCGCCGAGAAGTTGGGTGGCATGCGCCCTGCCTTCCAGAAAGATGGCTCGGTCACGGCCGGCAATGCCTCGCAAATTTCCGATGGTGCTTCTGCCCTGATCGTGGCCTCTGCGGAAGCTGTCGAGACGCACGGTCTCCAACCTCTGGCTCGGGTTACTGGCTATGCCGCCGGTGGTCTCGCCCCCGAGTGGGTCATGATGGCCCCACAACCGGCCATTGAAAACCTCGAGGCCCGTACTGGCCTCAGCCGCAACGACTTTGACCTGATTGAGTTGAACGAGGCCTTTGCCTCGGCCGCTTGTGCCCTGACCCAGGAATTGGAACTCGATGCTGAGCGCATCAATGTTCACGGCGGCGCGGTTGCTCTTGGCCATCCCATCGGTGCTTCGGGTGCGCGGATTCTGACGACATTGCTCTATGCCTTGAAGGATCGTGGCCTGCAAAAGGGTCTCGCTGCCCTTTGTTTGGGTGGCGGGAATGCCGTGGCTTTGTCAGTCGAAACCTGCTGATCCCCTCTTACTCCCTAGGGCAGGGAGTTTTCGTTAGAGTCCCGAAGCCCCCGTTCGCACCCGTAAAATCCAGCCTCCCCGAAGACTCTACGGGCTTACAAGAAGAACATGACTGAATCCATTCACGTAACCGTTGTCGGTGCCGGAACCATGGGCAACGGCATCGCCCAAACCTTTGCCAGCTTTGGCCATTCTGTCTGCCTCGTGGACATGAACAAACCGGCCCTGAACCGGGGCAAGGCCGCAATCGAAAAATCCCTGGCGCGTTTCGTCAAGAAGGAGAAGATCAGTCAAGAGGAGGCCGGTGCCATCTTAGGGCGCATTGAACTGAATACGGATTTGGCTGATGCTGTTGCTGCCAGCGATCTAATGGTGGAGGCCGTCTTTGAAAACGAGGAGGTCAAGCAGGAGATTTTTCGTGCCGCCGATGTTGCTGCCCCCGCGCACGCCATCCTGGCGTCCAACACATCTTCCATTTCCATCACCCGCCTGGCCGAGGCCACCTCGCGCCCTGAGCAGGTCATTGGCATGCACTTCATGAATCCTGTCCCTCTCATGAAGCTGGTCGAGATCATCCGCGGCGACAAGACTTCCAATGCCACTTGCAAACAGACCATCGCCTGGGCGGAGGCCATCGGCAAGACTTGTGGCGTCGCCAACGACCGCCCGGGCTTCATCGCCAACCGCATCCTCATGCCGATGCTAAACGAGGCCGTTTGGGCCCTGCACACCGGCGTTGGCGACCGCGAATCCATCGATGTGGTCATGAAACTGGGCTGCAACTTCCCGATGGGCCCGCTGGCCTTGGCCGACTACATCGGCCTGGATATTTGTGTCAGCATCATGGATGTCCTGCACGACGGTTTGGACGACGACAAATACGCTCCCTGCCCCATGCTCCGCAAAATGGTCGAAGCCGGCAAACTGGGTGTGAAGTCTGGCGAGGGTTTTTACAACTACTGAACCCGACCCGATACGATGCCTGAATCGCGCCCAACTCATTGGGTGCTGGAACCGGGGTGTTTTACGCTGTTATTTTAGTTCGGGTTACTATGGGGGTATGGCATTCCTCGCAACGCTTTGGCTTCCCATTCTTTTGACAACGGTGTTTGTTTTCGTCGTCAGTTCCCTAGTGCACATGTTGTTGGGCATCCACAATGGCGATCACAGCGCATTGCCGCAGGAAGATGCCACGATGGATGCCTTCCGCCAGCAGGGCATTGCTCCCGGAACTTATGTATTCCCGCACGCATCCTGCGGCAAGGAATGGAATACAGACGAAATGCGCGCCAAATGCGAGCGCGGCCCTGTCGGTTTCGTCACGATCATGGCGGACTTTGGCATGGGCAAGAGTTTGGTGCAGTGGTTTTTTTACATTCTCTTGGTCAGTGTCTTGACCTCCTACGTAGGTCATTTGGTTTTGCCCGCGGGTACCGAGTCCTTGCGGGTGTTTCGTATTGTTGGCACCATCGCCTTCATGACCTACGGCGTGTCGGCTCTGCAAGACTCGATCTGGAAGGGGCAGCGCTGTGCGGTCAGCCTGAAATTTGTTTTTGACGGGTTGCTCTACGCTCTGACCACGGCCGGCACCTTTGCTTGGCTGTGGCCGGACGCTGCTTGACGCTACCTTGAGGCGGTCTTGAGCGTGCCCGCCTCCCCCCGATCGGCACCGACCGCCAGCGCTCTGCTGGCGCGAGGTGGGGTGGGGGTGTTTGCTCTGCGCCTGGGTGCTGTGGTTCTGGGCTTGGCCCTGCAAATTGGTTTGACGCGCAGCTTGGGCAAGGAGGGCTACGGCCTGTTGGCCGTGGTGCTTTCCTGGGCCGGTATTTTGGTGGCCTTGGCTGGTCTGGGCATGGACACGACCTTGGTGCGATTTCTGCCCAGTTATCCGCCGCAAAAAAAATGGGGTTTGTTTCGTGGCATGTTGGGATGGACGGCACGGGTCATGGGCACGGGGGGCGTGTTGGCTGGGGGCGTGTTGGCCCTCTGGGCTTGGCAATTGCCATTGGACTCTCCGTGGCGGCCGATTCTTTGGGTCACGGCGGCGTTGATTCCCGTGCAGCTCTTGGCCATGCACCAACAATCGGTGTTACGCGGCATCAAGAATCCGGTCCGGAGTTTGGTGCCGGACCAAATTGTGCGGCCCTTGGTTTCGGGTGGCCTCTTGGCGGCCTTGTTGCTGACTGGCGGGGTCGTGCAACCCGTGCATGGTGCTTGGGTGATCTTGGGCGGCTTTGTCGTCAGCTTGTTTTGGAGTTTCTGGACGGTGCGGCGTCACTTGCCCCTGGAGGCCAAAATGGCGGATCCCGCTACCGAACCCCAAGTCTGGCGGGGCGTGGCTGGTCCGCTCTTGTGGATTACCTTGATGAACATTGGCATCAATCGGCTGGACCCGGCCATGGTCGGCTGGTTGGATGATCCCGCCTCTGCCGGGCTCTATGCCGTGGCTTCGCGGGCATCCGATCTTTTGCTGTTCGGCTTGGCGGCCGTGAATGCGGTAGCCGCGCCACTCATCTCCGAGTTGTATGTGCAGGGCAAGCGCGAAGAATTGCAAAATATGTTGTGTTTGGCGGCGCGGGGCATTGCCCTCTTTACTTTGCCGGCCGCGGCTTTCTTGTTGTTCTTCGGAGAATGGATGCTGGCCTGGTTTGGGTCGGAGTTTGTGGAGGCGCGGCCGGCCATGGTCTGGTTGATTGGTGGTCAGTGCATCAATGCGCTTGCCGGATCGGTCGGTTTTCTCTTGACCATGACCGGACACCAAAAGGTAGCCGCTCGCATTTTGACTTTGTGTGCGGCACTCAAAATCGGCGCCAACCTCGTGCTGATTCCTCTGTATGGTGAAATTGGCGCGGCCATTTCCGCCGCCGCCATGGTTGCGCTTTGGAACATCCTCTTGTACCGTGAGGTGCGTCGTCGCCTTGATTTCGAACCCACCATCTTGGCACTGTTCCGTAGCCCCTCCGCGGAATCTCCGTGATCTCCTCCTGACATGGCCTC
Source organism: uncultured Planctomycetales bacterium (assembly GCA_964464385.1). Classification (GTDB taxonomy): domain Bacteria; phylum Planctomycetota; class UBA1135; order UBA1135; family UBA1135; genus CAYXFZ01. The sequence goes on along the minus strand of CAYXFZ010000056.1, from coordinate 6,125 downwards.
CTCTAAAACTGCCGTCTTTGCCGCGGTGGTGGGAAACAGCATCCTGGCTGTCATCAAATTGGCCGTGGCCTTGATCAGTGGTTCCGGGGCCATGTTCGCCGAGGCGGTGCACAGCATTGCCGATGCCTCCAATCAAGCCCTGCTGTGGACCGGCATGAAGCGCTCTTTGAAACCGGCGGATGAGGCCTTTCATTACGGTTATGGCGGGGAACGATTTCTGTTTGCCCTGCTTTCCGCTGTGGGCATTTTTGTCCTCGGCTGTGGCGTCACGATTGCTCATGGTGTGCACGGGCTCCTGCATCCGACCCAGCCCGAGTTGGGCTGGATGGTGTTCGCTGTCCTGGCCATTTCAATTGTCATAGACGGCGCCGTGCTGCTGATGGCGTGGCGGGCCGTCCGCAAAGATGCTGGGCGTAAGGGCCTCTTGGCGTATTTGCGCACGACAACCGACCCCACCGCCGCCGCCGTTCTGCTGGAAGACTTGGTGGCTACCTTGGGAGTGCTCGTGGCCTTTGCTTGCATTGGTTTGGCGCGCTGGACGGGTGATCCCTTCTGGGATTCCCTCGGATCCATTTTGGTCGGCCTGATGATGGGGGCGGTGGCGGTTTGGCTGGCGATGCGCAATCGTCACCTGCTTCTGGGCCAGGCCCTTGCCACGGAGCGTCAGCAGGAAATCCGTTCCTTCTTGGAATCCCGACCGGCTGTGGAGGCTGTGCGGGCCATGAAATCTAGGGTTGTTGGCGCCGGCGCCTTCAAACTCCAGGCCGATCTGGATTTCAATGGTCGCGCCATCGGCGAAAAATTGGCGCCGCATTGGCAAGACCGTTTTTCTGAGGACGCCCAGGCTGTCTGCGTAGAATTCGCCGAAGCGGTGGTTCAGGAGATTGCCCTGGAGACGGATCGCATCGAGCGCGATCTACGGGCTCGTTTCCCTGAGTTGGTCTGGTTGGATATTGAGTCGGACTAGAGTTGCTCTGGCTCGATCCCGAGTCAGACTAGAATAGGGGACTTCGAGCCCATGGAATCCCTGCTCACCGACGAACACGAAATGATTCGAGATGCGGCCCGCGAATTCGCGGAACGCACCCTCAAACCCAATGCTGCCACTTGGGATCACGAAGAGCGATTTCCGGCAGAGGCAATCCGCGAAGCGGCCGAACAAGGATTTCTTGGCCTGCTCATTCCCGAGGAGTACGGCGGTGTTGGCTTCGGCAATCTGCATTCGGCCCTGTTGCTGGAAGAGATCAACCGTTGGTGCCCCTCCACGGGGGTCACCATCAGCGTCCACAATTCCCTCATCTGCGGGCCGATTACCAAGTATGGCAGCGAAGAGCAAAAGGCCAAGTACTTGCCGAATCTTGCCTCTGGTGAGACCCTTGGGGCTTATTGCCTGACCGAACCCCAAGCGGGCAGTGATGCCGCTTCGCTGAAAACCACAGCGCGCAAGGTGGATGGCGGCTGGCAGTTGAATGGGGTCAAGGCCTGGGTCACCTCCGGTCCCGACGCGGACCTCTTCGTGGTCTATGCCGTGAGCGATGCCGAGGCCCCACGCAATCGCAACATCGGATGTTTTCTTGTGGAGCGCGGTTTTAAGGGTGTCCAGGTCGGAAAAAAGGAATTGAAGATGGGCATTCGAGGCTCCTCCACCAGCGAGATGATCTTCAAGGATGTTTTTGTCCCGGAGGAAAATCTCCTGGGGGATGTCACCCGTGGTTTCAAGATCGCTCTGGAGACCCTGGACGGCGGCCGCATCGGCATCGGTGCCCAAGCACTGGGCATTCACCGCGCTTGCTTGGAAGAGTCGGTTCGTTATGCCGGCGAACGCGAACAATTTTCCCGACCCATTGGTCAATTTCAGGCCGTGGCCTGGATGTTGGCCGACATGGCCACGCAGTTGGATGCCGGTCGCTTGTTGGTGCACCGCGCCGCTCGCCTGCGCGACCAACAGGAAGTTTGCACACAAGAATCCGCCATGGCCAAGTTGTTTACCAGCAAGTCCTGCAACCGAGCCGCGCAAGACGCCGTGCAAATTCATGGCGGTGCGGGTTATACCCAAGAATTTCCAGTCGAACGTCATTACCGCGACGCCCGCATCACCGAAATTTACGAAGGGGCCACCGACATCCAGCGCATGGTGATTGCGCGTCGTTTGCTTTCCTGAAGCATGGCCGCGTCACTGCAAGAGATCCTGGATGGTTTTTCGGCGCGCAAATTGGGCGCTTTGGCGCGGGGCATTTCTTGGGTGGAGGATGGCGATCCGCGCGCCGAGGAATTGTTGGACGCCTTGCATGATCGCACCGGCAAGGCCGTGCGCATCGGGGTCACGGGCCCCCCGGGTGCCGGCAAGTCCACCTTGGTGGATGGATTGATTTTGGCCTGGCACGAGATTTTGGATCGCGATGTCGCTCTTTTGGCCGTGGATCCGTCCTCGCCCTTTACGGGGGGTGCTCTGCTTGGCGATCGCATTCGCTTGAACCGTTCCTTGGAAAAGGGCGAGCACCAAACCTTTGTGCGTTCCATGGCGACGCGCGGATCGCTCGGCGGCTTGGCCCGCGCTGCCGGTGCTGCTGCAGATTTGATGGACGCCTTTGGTTTTCCGGTCATTCTGATGGAGACCGTCGGCGTCGGTCAGGCCGAGGTGGACATTGCTGCCGCCGCTGATTGCACCGTGGTGGTGCTCACTCCGCAGAGCGGCGACGGGATTCAGGCAATGAAGGCCGGCTTGCTGGAAGCCGCCGACATTTTGGTGGTCAACAAGGCCGATCTCCCTGGCGCCGAGGCCCTGGCCACCGAATTGGAACAAATGGTGGAGTTGCGGCCTGAAGATTCGGCTGCTGTACCCGTGCTTTCCTGCCAGGCCACGGATGGCACCGGGGTGGAGGACCTCTGTCGGGCAGTGGAAGCTGCCTTGGCCATGGCCCAGGCCAGTGGTGCCCAGGATGCCCGTCGTGCCCGCCGCGACAAGGCCCGGGTCTTGCGTTTGTTGGGAGAGGAATTCCGCGCCCGACTGATTGCCGAGCCGCGTTTTTCGGCGCGCATTCAATCCCTATTGACGGAAGGGGCCCGGCCCGATGCCTTGGCCCGCCAACTCTTGGACGAAGTATCGTCCTCTTCTCTGGACGGAATTCAAACATGAGCCGACGTCATATTCGTGTGTTGATTGGCAAGCCGGGTCTGGATGGTCATGACCGGGGCGCCAAAGTCGTGGCCACGGCCCTGCGGGACCGGGGCATGGAAGTCATTTACACTGGCCTGCACCGCACTCCCGAGCAAATCGTGGATGCGGTCGAACAAGAAGATGTGCATGTGCTCGGCCTGAGCATTTTGTCGGGCTCACACATGGCACTTCTGCCGCGCGTGCGCGAAGTGCTCTGCGAGCGTGGTCTGGACTCTGTTTTGTTGCTCGCTGGCGGCATCATTCCTGAAGAAGACGCCCAACAGCTGCGCGAGTCGGGCTGGGGCATGATTTTTGGCCCTGGCACGCCTACATCGGACATCGCCGATTGGATCGAACAAACCCTACCCTCTGCACTCCAAGACTGATGGAAACCAATTTCGATTTGACCGAAGAACAGGAAATGATTTGCCAAACGGTGCGCCGTTTTGCGGAAGAAGTCGTCGCCCCTGGGGTCCGGGACGCAGACGAAAACTGCGCTTTTAATACGGAAGCTTGGGAGGGGATGAAAGAGTTGGGGCTTCCAGGCCTGCCCTTTCCCGAAGAACACGGGGGCGCGGGTTTTGATTTGCTTTCTTACATCATTGCCGTGGAAGAACTCTCGCGCGTGTGTGGTTCGACTGGCCTAGCCTACGCCGCGCATGTTTCCTTGGGTACTTGGCCCATCTATGCTTGGGGCTCGGATAGCCTTAAGGAAAAATACCTGCCCGGGCTCTGCAGCGGCGAGTTCATGGGTGCTTATGGCCTGACAGAACCCGGTGCAGGCTCGGATTCCGCCGGCACGGTGACGACCGCGGTTCGGGATGGCGATCACTATGTTGTCAACGGTCAGAAAATCTGGACGAGCATTGCGCATTTT
>CAYXFZ010000056.1:0-2081 GCA_964464385.1 uncultured Planctomycetales bacterium | reverse complement strand
TTTTGTGATCACTGCCCAGACTGACAAGTCCAAGGGGGCGAAGGGAATCGTGGCCATGATTTTGGATCGCGACATGGAGGGCTTTTCCATCGAAAAGGGCGAGACCAAGCTTGGCATGCGTGGTTCGGACTGGGTCAATTTGGTCTTTCAAGATTGCCGCGTTCCTGTGAACCACCTCCTCGGAGAAGAAGGCGATGGTTTTGCCACCTTCATGAAAACTTTGGAAGGTGGCCGCATCAGCATCGGTGCGCTGGGCGTTGGCATTGCCCAAGGGGCCCTGGATCAGGCCCTCAAGTACGCCGGTGAGCGGGAGCAATTTGGCAAGCCTTTGTCCAAACATCAGGCTGTGGCCTTCAAGTTGGCCGACATGCAAACGGAAATCACGGCCGCGCGCCACCTGGTCTGGCACGCCGCGCGATTGAAGGATGCTGGCCGTCCCTACGGAACGGATTCGGCCATGGCCAAGTACTTTTCTTCGGAAGTTGCCATGCGCTGTACCTACGAGGCCATTCAGATCCTGGGAGGCAACGGTTACTCGCGTGAGTTCCCGGTCGAGCGCATGTATCGCGACGCCAAATTGTGCACCATCGGCGAGGGCACCTCCGAAGTGCAAAAGATTATCATTTCCCGCGACCTGATTCGCAACGCCGGGGTTTGAAGCCGATGGCCGATGTCCCGTGCTACGAAATTCAGGTGGGGCGGTTTCGCATTCGGGCTCTGACCACCGGGCGCTTCGCCCTGGATGGTGGCGCCATGTTCGGCATCGTACCGCGGGCGATTTGGGGAGAGCTCACGCCCGTCCACGAGGATCACACCGTGCCCTTGGCAACTACGGCCTTTCTGGTCGAGGATGGCACCCATACCGTGCTCTTGGAGCCTGGCATTGGCTCGCGCTGGTCGGCCAACGAGCGCGCCATGTTTCACATTGAGGAGAGTCCCGAGTTGGGCCTAGCCGCCGCCCTCGCGAACGCCGGCTGTCCTCCCGAAAGCGTGACCCACTGCCTTATGACTCACACGCACTGGGATCACATTGGCGCCGCCGTGGGGGAGGATGGCCGGCCGGTCCTGCCTCGCGCCGAACACTGGACGCCGCAAATTGAAGTGGACGCCCTCAAGAGCGGCGATCATTTGCGTCGCGCCAGCTATCGCTTGGAGGATTTACTCCCATTGGAAGAGGCTGATCTCTTGCACACTTTCACTGGCGAGGCCGAACCGGTGCCAGGAATTCGCATGGTCGAATTGGGCGGCCATTCCGACGGCGTATCGGTGATCTTGGTTCAAGACGCCGGCGAGACCGCTTGCTTTTGGGCGGACGTGGTTCCGACCCGCCATCACGTGCCGCTCCCTTGGATCATGGCCTACGATATGAACGCCGAAAAAAGTTGGCAGGTCCGTAGCGAATGGATCCCGCGCGCTGCCGAGGAAGGCTGGTGGTGTCTGCTCTACCACGACCCGGATCAACCCATCGGCAAGTTTGTGCGCAAGGGAAAACGCTTCGCTTTTCAATCCGTTTAGGGCCTTGGCGAAGGGGGTAGCGGCGACTTCCAACTTCTTCGGTCATGCTGAGCAACGATTATTTTCGGCGCGGACTTCCATCAAATTGGTTCTGGGTGTGTCAACCAGTTGGGCGGAGGATCCAATTCTGCCTTGCAACCCTGTTGCTTCTCTATTCTTGTTTGCAAGATCACGACGTCTTGGTTTCCCTAGGTTTCGAAGCGTCGCAGAGAGACTGCACCGACCAGGAGAGGCCTGCTAGAGCGAGCGTTGCGAAGAGCAGGGGCCACCAGACTCCGGCGCTGAGGTCGGCGGGAGCTTGGGCAAGAATGCGACCCCAGGAAGGGGCCTCGATCGGCCCCAGTCCCAGGAAGGAAATAATGGCCTCGGCTTGCACCGCGGCGACAAAGTGAAGTCCGAACTGTACGCGCCAAAGTGGCGCCAAATTTGGGATGAGGTGTCGAAAGGCGAGAAAGGCCCGGCCGGCCCCGGCCGCCCTCGCTGCCGCGATCCATGGAGTGGTAGCCAGTCTTTTGGTTTCGGCGCGCACCAGGCGAAAGGTGCCCACCCAAGAGGCGAAACCGATG
>CAYXFZ010000055.1:14906-17191 GCA_964464385.1 uncultured Planctomycetales bacterium | reverse complement strand
AGGGCGTGGAGTTGGCTTCCCCGGATGCCGTCTCGGTTGCGCAGACTTCGCGCGGCGGCGCGGCGAAAGCGGGTGGTGGCACGGCGGGCGTCTCGTCGCAGACGAAGCCAACTTCCTTGCAGGCGAGGTTCTTGGTCCTCCACCGCGGCTTGGAGCTGTTGGACTTGGGATGCAACGACGGACTCCAACTGACCGAGAGAGTCCAGAACAGGATTGCCGTCCTGGGGGGTGGCCGCCCTTCTTAAGTTAGCTTCACCAGCGAGCCCGTCCCGGGGTTGGAGGCCCAGGCGGCGCAAGGCCAAGAGGTGGCGCGCGCTCAGCCAGGTGATCTCTGGCCCGGGAGTCCAGGCGTGTTCTTCCGGCGCCGGGCTGGTGGACCCGGCCTCGCGGGCGGAAACAACAAGTCCCAGGGGTTGGGTGAACTCCCGGAAAAGGCGCACGGATGCTTCCAGGAGGGACTCTTGGGGGAGGGGAAGAAAGTGCTCCAAAAGGTCTCGTCGTTGCTCATCCAGGGGCAGGTGGTCAAGAGCCCGGGCCAAAAAGGACTGGCGCTGCTCTGCATCGGCCAGGATTCCCTGCGGCGGGCCAGCCAAACGAACCGGGTCGCCATGTAAATTGAGCAAGCTCAAGTCCAAATCCGCACGAGTCAATTTTCTGGCATCGAAAATCAATTCCGCTTGGCAGCCAGGGCCGCGGCGGCGGGCCTCGACCAGGAGCCAAAGGGCCTGGTTCCAATGGCGCAAACGACCGCCGGCGAAACCTGGGGCGCAGACCAAGCGAAGCGAAGCCGAATCGCTCACCCGCGAATGCCACCCGAAACCAAGGGCGACAAATCGCCTTTCATTTCGTCCAAGGCGGCCTTGACCTTGTCCTGCCAGCTGGGCAAATGGGCCAAGTCTTCCCGTTCGTGGGCAAACAGAATGGCTCGGCTGGAGTTGACGATGGCGCCACACCCGTGGTCATCAAAAGCCGCCTGGAGGCCGCGACCCTCGCCGCCTTGAAAACCGTAGCCGGGCAGAAGAAGGGGGGCCCGGGGCATGCGGGCGCGGAATGCGGCGAGTTCCTCTGGGCGAGTGGCCCCGACGACCGCCCCCACCGAAGACCAGCCGTCTTCGTCGTGCCAATCGTCCCCCCAAGCGGCAATTTTGTCGGCTACGATTTCAGCTAGGGTGGGTTGCCCGTGATCCTGGAATAGGCCGGCGCCGGGATTGGAGGTTTTCACCAAGACGAAGAGGCCGGCGTCGTGACGTTGGGCCGCCCGCAGGAAGGGCTCGCACGCATCTTCTCCCAAGTAGGGGTTGACGGTCAGGGCGTCGGCGGCCGGGAAGGCCGCTCCGGCGAGCCAGGTTTCGGCGTAGGCTTCGGCGGTGGAGCCGATGTCCCCGCGCTTGGCGTCGGCCACGACCAGCAGGCCGAGTTCGTGGGCGTGCTCCATGGCGTCGGCCAAGGCCGCCAAGCCCGCGGGTCCAAGGCGCTCGAAGAAGGCCACTTGCGGTTTGATCGCCGCGGCCTTGGGGGCAATCAAGGGTAGGAGTTGGCGGTGGTAGCGGCGCACGGCGTCAGCCGTGTCTTCAATGTTGGCTCCCCTTGCGGGACGGAACTCCTCGGGAAAGTGGTCCGGGCGTGGGTCTAGGCCGACCATGCACGGGCCGCCGACGCCGGCGATGGCTCGGTGCAGCCGGGCGACGAAACTCATGGCGTGGTTTCGGGAGGAGGCGCGATTTCGGACGCATCGGGCGCAACCTCGTCGGTCGCGACCGCAATTTCATGCGGCAAAGCTCCCTCGACTAAGCGCTGGGGAAGGGCCGTGGGTTCCACCATCTCTTGCGGGGGGATCAGCACGCCGCCGGAGATGACCACACGCAAGGCCTCTTCCACGGACAGCTTGAGAGGGATGATGTCCGCGACTGGGACGAAGAGGGTGTAGCCCGTCGCCGGCATGGGCGAAGAAGGGACAAACACGGAAATCAATTCGGAGCCGCGGGCTTCGTTTAGGGAGCGCATGCAGTTGCCGGTCATAAACCCCAAGGAATACACGCCTGGGCGTGGGTACGGAATGGAAACAACTCGGTCAAACTCAACCTTGCGTTCTTCCCCGAAAAAGAACTCCGTCACTTGTTTGACGTAGGGATAGATGGCGCCGATCAAGGGAACCCGAGTCAGGCCCCGTTCAAAAGCGGCAACGACCTTACGACCCAGGAATCCGGAGAACCACCAACCCAACAAGAACAGGAGGAGGACAATGATGGCCACCGAAATCCCAAGTCGAATGGGTTCGGACAAGG
>CAYXFZ010000055.1:4723-14896 GCA_964464385.1 uncultured Planctomycetales bacterium | reverse complement strand
CCCAGGCGACCGAGGATCCAAACCAGTCCGGCGTCCACGTGTTGGAAGACGGTTCCCGAGAGAAGATTCCAAAGCCAAACTAAAAATCCGATGGTTAAGGCCAGAGGCAGGACGATACCAAGCCCACGGAAAAAAAGCCGGGACAGGGACGGTGTTTTCTTGGGAGCCATGGCGGAAGGGCGGTTTGGCCGAAACTATACCGACAAGGAGGGCAAGAGTTGCTCCAGAACGCTGTCTAAAAGGAGAAGGCCTTGGGGAGTGACGCGAGCGCGTTCCTGATTCAGGGTCACGAGCCCTTGGTCGGTCAGGGTGGTCCACGCCTCGGCGTATTCCCGGCGTGCATCCAGGCCGGAGCGAAGTTCGGCCAGGGCCCAAGTCACTCCCACTTGCGGCATGCGGAGGCCCATCATGTAGCAATCGAAGAGCCGGGTTCGGGCCGGTGGCCGCTCTTCTTCTTCGGCGGCGTCTTGGCCCAAGCGTCGTTGCCAAAGTTTCAGATCTTCCTCGTTGCGGCGGCGTGCTTGGCCGTCCCAGGAAACGGCACCAGAGCCCAAACCGACGCAGGGGCGAAGGAGCCAATAGCCCACGTTGTGGCGGCAGGCCTCGCCCGGTCGGGCAAAGTTGCTGACCTCATAGCGGTCAAAACCGGCTTCCTGGAGAAAGTTTCCCGTGGCCAGGAAGACTTCTTTCCTTTTGTCTTCCCCCTCTTCGGGGAAGCGGCCGGCGTCTCGTCGTCGGGTTAGCGGAGTTCCGGGTTCGAACGACAGCTCGTAGCAAGAGAGGTGGTCCGGTTGTAAATCCACCAAGACTGCCAAGTCCTCCAGCCAAGGTTGTAGATCATGGCCTGGAAAAGAATGAATCAAATCCAGATTGATGCGCTCAAATCCGGCTTGACGCGCGTAGCGGAAGGCGCGCAGGGCGTCCCCTGGAGAATGGACCCGGTCGTAAGCTTGCAAGATGTCCGGCCGCAGAGACTGCACGCCGATGCTGAGTCGATTGACTCCTCCGGCGCGCGCGCAGTCGGCCGTGGCCTGATCCAAGGACTCCGGGTTTGCTTCCATTGTGGTCTCCCGCGAACTTGCCCGGAAGCCGGTGATCTCGTTCAGCCCATCCAAAAGTCGAGCCAACAAGTCAGGTGGTAAAATCGAAGGCGTTCCGCCTCCAAAAAAAACGGTGGCGGGGCGCAAGTCTTGCGCGCGCACGCGGGCTTCCGCCAAAACAAGTTCCACGTACTTTTCCAAGTCGTGGTCTTTCAGGACGATGGAGTGGAAATCGCAGTAGCGGCACTTGGAAACGCAAAAAGGCAAGTGCACATAAAGGCCGACGGCGCCCTCGTCTTCGAGAACGCCGTCGGCAAAGGAGACGAAGGACTCAGGCGGAGCGCTTGTCTTTGGATCGGATTCCCGGCAGTCCGGGGTAGATCTGTTCCGCAGGAATTCCTTTGACCACATAGGCGTGGAGTTTACGGAGCGCGTCTCTTTCTACTTGACGAACGCGTTCGCGGGAAATTCCCAGCTCCTTGGAAATGGCTTCTAGGGTCGCGGGCTTCTCTTGGTTCAAGCCGTATCGCAAACGCAAAACCGAAGCCTCTCTTTGGTCAATCAGGGAGAGAATGTCTTGCATGGTTTCCAAGGCGTCCCGGCGCATCGCAATTTCGTCAGGCGGAAGACGGTCGGCATTCCCGGCATCTTCTGACAAATTGTTCAACATTTCATCACTGGATCCAGGAGCCGTGAAGGTGTGCTGCAGGGTTTGTTTGACGACCCGAACGTTGGAATCCGTCAACTCCAACTTTTTGGCAATCTCGGTGGCGGTTGGCTTGCGGCCGAGATCGATCTCCAATTCGGTTTGCTTCCGGCGCCACTTGGTCAAGATTTCAACCATGTAGGAAGGGATACGGACCGTTTTGGCCTGATTGATGAGGGCACGTCGAATTGTTTGCTGAATCCACCATGTTGCATAGGTAGAAAACCGGAAGCCGGCCTCCGGGTCAAACTTTTCCACGGCTTTGAAAAGGCCCAAATTGCCCTCGGCAATGAGATCCGGGAGCACCAGCCCGCGTCCACCAAAGCGTTTTGCGATACTGACCACAAGCCGAAGGTTGGCGCGAATCATGTGTTCGCGCGCCATTTCGTCCCCTTTGTGGATGCGGCGGGAGATTTCAACCTCCTCCTGGGCAGAAAGAAGCGGAACCTCGTCAATTTCCCGCAAGTAGGTCTCAAGACAGCGATCGGAAGTGATGGTGATGATCTCCGGCACGGCAGGGCGGTTGCCGGGTTGGCAATGCCCTCCGCATTCTCTTTCGGACGAATGTGGGTCCCGCCTTGAGCCGTCAAACTTTTGAGAAATCGCTAAAATCGAGGTTCCAACTCCGGTTGGCCCCCCATTGTGAGCATAAGCCCATCTTCTTGGACCGAACGCCGCCCCAGACGGAACGTCTTGTCTGAAAAGGACTTCCTGCCGCATCTTCATGCGCAGGCGGCGGAATTTTTGGCCTCCGTGGAAGGTTGTTTGCGCCGAACTCCCGAAGAATGGACCCAAAAACGGCTTTTTCACCTTTATCAGGCGGCCACTGACGTGGAAACCTTCCTGGACGATTTCGGAGCCAGGGAAAACCGCGTCTATTTCCCCTTTCGGGAGAGGGTTGCCCTGATTCGCTGGCTCTCTGTTGCCATGTCCAGTTTGGTTCATTTGGACTCTCGGCTCGGGATTTATTCCCTCCCCTCGCTTCCTTGGGTCAGGGAACATTTGGCGCCGACGAATCACCACACAGCCCTTGCCATCGGCGATCAGATCCTATGTGTAGCAAAGGGTTTACAGGAAACTTGGGAGGCCCTCGGTGGGGCCTGGCCCGAGAGCCAGTTGGAGCTCGACTCCCTCGACCTGGGGTCACCCAGTTTTCTCCTGCCCCGGGATCTTGCTGACCACCGTTTGCAGGATTCCGAGGAAAATGCCGAGCACCACGCGGCCAGTTTTGCCGGCCGTTACTTGCGTCTTTTTGAGACATTCGAGGCCACGGCTCCATTTCGTGCGGACAACTTGACCGAACTCCGCCGCCTGCAAGAAAAATACTGCAGAGAGGAACAATGCCGCTCCTTCGAGTCTCGGCTTCACAACCTGCAGTCTGACTATGACAGCCACCTCTCGGGCTCCAAGGAAGAGTCCGAACACCCTGCTCTGAAAGAAGTCCGGGGCACGGTCTCGGTTGCTTTTCATCTCATGGAGGCAGCCACCGCCTTGGCCCACATCGTGAGTCGCCACCACCTTTCCTCCTTTTTGGATTCGCAGGGCAGGACCTTGCTGGACGAGGCCGTGCTTTTGGATTCCATCTTGAATCAAGGGGCCGTGCAGGCCTACGAGGTCATGGCCAAGGCCGTCCCTGCCTCCAAGGCCCTGATCGAGGCCTTGACTGAAACGGCGACCGAGGTTTTTGAAATCCCCCAGGACATGACCATGCATGCACGGCCTCTTTCGCAAATTGTTTCGGTTGTGAATCACCACCAAACCCCTGTCCAGGCGCGAATGGGAGATTCCACTTGCAACGCCGCCAGCATGATGCAATTGCTCGTCATGGTGGGATCCAACACCAAAGAGAAGGCGATCGAGTTTCAAGGAGATCGGCGCACGCTTGCCGACCTGAGACTGCTCTTTGAATCCCGCCTAGGCGAGCACGGGTTGGAGCATTATCCCGACGAGCTGGACTATCTTAGACCAGCGTAACCTATTTATATTCCGTGCTTTAAGCGGTCTCCTAAAATGGCCGGCAAGCCCGCTTTTCGGATTCTCTTTTGCTCTTCAGCGATATTGTATGGAGTTCGAATGAGTTTGACTCGGCCAGACTGAGGGCTGAAAAAGACCACCGGAGCTTGGGGGTTTTCGTCCCTGGGCTGGCCCGGACTGCCGACGTTGACAATGGCGCGTAAGCCAGGATCCAAGCGCCAGTCTGTCTCAAAATGCCACTCCAAGTCCGTGGCGCCTTCCTTTTCCAGGAAGTTCATGGGGACGTGCGTGTGACCGCAAAACCCAATGGCTACCTCGAAACTGGAAAAGGACGATCGGGCAGCCGGGAAGGACTGGAGATAATCAAACTCCTCTGGATTGGGCAAGGCCCCATGAAAAAGGCAAAAGTCCGGGTCATCCAGCCGCAAAGGCAAGGAATCCAGGAACTCTAGGTTCTGTTTGTTCAAAATTTTCTGGGTCCAATGAATGGCCTCCTGCGCATAAGGATTGAAAGTGTTGGCATCCAGTTTCTTCAGGACAGCCCAATCATGATTGCCGGCCACGGACTGGATTTGCCGATCCTGGACCAAGTCAATGATTTCGTTGGGGCGGGGGCCATAGCCCACCAGGTCGCCGACGCAGTAAATCTCGGTGGCGCCCTCTAGGTCCACGAGGGACAAAACGGCCTCCAAAGCGGAGACATTGGCGTGTAAATCGCCCAAGAAAGCGAGCAGGCGCGGGGAGGACATGGATCCTGGCGGGACTGGCGGTTAGGCTAACACCGTCTCTCCTACCCAACAAACCCACCATGGCTCCTAAAAAACTCGGAAAAGGCCTCGAATCACTCCTTTCTACCCGGCATGCCGGTGAAGAAACCAGCAGTTCTGGGGGCTCCCTGTGGGTTCCCGTGGACCAGTTGCAACGAAACCGGCAGCAACCGCGGAAAGATCTAGAGCGGGGCCTGGAGGGCTTGGCAAACTCGGTCCGCAAGCACGGGATTATGCAACCCATCGTTGTTACCCGGAGGGAGGGGGGGGATTATGAAATTTTGGCTGGGGAACGGCGTTGGCGGGCGGCTCAAATCGCGGGTCTCAAGAGCGTCCCGGTCGTGGTTCGGGAGGGTGTGGCCGACGACGCGGAGCGGCTGGAATTGGCCTTGATTGAGAATGTTCAGCGGGAGGATCTGAATCCAATCGAGCGTGCCCAGGCCTGCCACCGCTTGCTGGAGGAATTCCAGCTCACCCAGGAGCAGGTTGCCCAAGGCCTGGGTTTCAATCGCTCCACCATTGCCAATCTGGTTCGTTTGCTGGAACTGCCCACGGAGATCCAGGCAGGTGTTTCACGTGGAACGATCAGTGCTGGGCATGCCAGGGCCCTCCTCCGGCTGTCTGGAACCCCGGCTCAGGCGAGCGTGTCCGCTCGTCTTGAAAAAGAGGGCTGGTCCGTGCGCCAAACCGAGAAGAGTTGCGCCCAGGCTGTGAAGGGCAAATTGGATCCTACTCACCGACCCCGCCCCCGGCAGCCCCCGTGGGTGTCCGATCTCCAAGCCAATCTAGCTCGGGGACTGGGCTTGCGGAGCGAAATTCAACTCCGCCGGCAAGGTGGAGGCAAGGTCATCATTCATTTCGCCGATTTGGACGAGTTGGATGGCTTCGCCCGTCGCTTTGAGTTGCCCTCGGAGACCGAGGAGCTTCTTCAGGCCTGACCCGGTCAGTTCAACAAGACCGCGGAGTCAATCCGGATGGATTCCAGGGTGTCCACGGAGCTGGGCCCGGAATAGGGGTGGGACGTCAGGGCCTCGAGGCCCGAAATCACTTTGCCGAAGACCGTGGTGCGACCGTCCAGGTGGTAGGCATCCTGGATCGTGAACTCAAGAGATTCTGGATCCACCTGATTGGGCCCCCCACTCATTTGGGCGTAACTCAAGGACCCAGGTTGGTGAAAGTAGCCGTAGGCAATTTCAGGCGCGAGACCCTCGGAGGCAGTGTCCACCGGAGACGGGCGGCCCTCGGTGGCCTCCTCTTCGCCCGGAATCAGGCCCTCCTCGGCAACGGGTTCTGGCTTGAAAACGATACCGAAACTGCCGGACCTCTGGCCGGGCTTGCCGGCCCAGGAACCGGCCTGGACCTGACCCAAAAAAGTCTCGCAAGCGGCCGGAGCAGCGGCCGGAAAAAGCCCAACAACTACTTCGTAACCTTCTATCCCATTGATAGTTAGGGAGAGTTTAATGTGCGGACTGTCGGCCTTGGGGGTGGGGGTTTCGGGGACCGATGCGTTGGCCCCGGAGCTTGCTGCTAGGCCCTGGCTAAGAGCAAATTGCAGGGCCGGAATGGGTCCGTCCGGGCCCAGGGCTTGGATGCCGGTGGAGTGACCGGCAGCGAGGAAATCTTCACTGGCTCGGATGAGGGTAGGTAGGGCCTCTAGATCGCTCCGGGAAAGGACATCCTGAAATCCCTGCAGCAAGACCCAGCCGTAAACTTGGTCATTGGCCGAGGCCTTGGCCAGAGTTTCGGCGATTTGGCCCGGGGCAAAAGCTCCGCCCGGGGAAGCCAGAACTTCAGCGCGGAGAGCCCAAGTATCTAGGCGGGCTTGCAGCGCCCACTTCGGCTTCAAGTAGCTGTAGCCCAGAGAGGCCAATAACAATACGGCGAGAAGGCCGTAGTAAGCGCGGTTGGAGCGGAACCAACCGCCGACAGAGTCATCCTTGGGTTCAGTCATTTCCGATCAAGGGTTGCGGATCGTTGGCAAGCGAATGGGGTCAAGAAGGGGGCGAAGAAGGGCGAAGATGGTCGCAACTCCCGCGTAGGGAGGCCCGATGCGGGCGGGAAGTGTAGCCGATTTTCGAAGCCTCACAATCTGCCCAATCGCAAGTAGGATAACCCTCCTTCCTAACCCATCCCGTCTCCCATGCGCACCCTAATTCCCTTCGCCCTTTGTCTCGTTGTTCTTGCCCCTTCCTCGTTCGCCCAAAACGACTTGGCGGAGCAGCTCCCCGCTCAAACTCAACTTTACTTTGAGATCCCCGATATGGCCTCTTTCCGGGCCGGGTTCGAGTCCTCAACCTCTTCCAGAATTTGGAACGACCCAGAGATCCAGGGTTTTGTAGAAGAACTCCTTCCCATGGTCGAAGAGGGTTTTGGGGAGTTGCGCTCCGCCTTGGAAGAAGAGGGGTTCCCTGGCGAACTCTTGGATTGCGAAACCTTCCAAGGTCTTTCTTTCGGCGTGGCCGTGGGGGATGTCATGAGCATGATGATGGGAGAACCGCAAGTTTCGTTTGCCGCTCGTGTGGTCTTTTCGGACGCTGAGGTTGCGGCGCAATTTTTCTCCGGTCTCAAGGACGCCAACGACGAGCATCATTTTACATCACAGTCCTTTGAGGGAGGACAGTCCATTCGTTTGGAAAACCCCAACGATCCTGCAGGTCTCGAAATAGAAGTTCGAGGCAATGCAGTTCAGTTTGTTGGAACGATTGGCGCTGAAATGGATGGCAGTCTTGCCGACAACCCCGCATTCCGTGCGGCCGGTCGAGGCGATGGCGAGATGTTTGCGTATTTGGACATGGCTTCCTTTATGAAAATGGCCGAGTCCGTTTTTCCCATGTTTCCGGATGGTGTCGGCGATCTTTTGAGCGGGGTGTTTTCTGGAATCGGTTTGGATTCTTTGGGTGTGTTCAGCTGTGCTGGTGGTTGGAACAACGGGGACAGCGTGACTTCCGGATC
Source organism: uncultured Planctomycetales bacterium (assembly GCA_964464385.1). GTDB lineage: Bacteria > Planctomycetota > UBA1135 > UBA1135 > UBA1135 > CAYXFZ01. The sequence continues at coordinate 7,457 of CAYXFZ010000055.1, read as the reverse complement.
CATCTCTTTCGTAAACGGCAAGCCCACAGGGCTAATTGGTTCCATTGGTAACGTGCAGGCGTTGGATTTGGATCTTGCCTCTTACGTTCCTTCCGAAGCCACCACCTTTTCTTTGTCCTCCACGGATCCCTCAGGTGGTTGGGATTTTGTCAATACCCTAATGTATCAAGGCATTGCGATTGCTAAAGCCCGTGGTGTTGAGATTCCCGAAGAACTTCCAATCAGTGCATGGTTGACGGGTGACCGTCGCCAGGACATTGGGCGATCCGTCGCCATGATTGGTCCCCGATCCTTCTCTTGGGGGGTCATGGATGCAACCGCCCTCATGGGTGGCGGATCCTCAAAAGGTGGAAGCTTTACCGAAGTTCGGGATGTCGCCCTCGTGCGTGAAATCACCGACGCTTTTTACTCCGACTTGGCCGACACCCTCAGCATGATTGAATCTCCGGTCACCTTGCATTCTAAAAATCTGGTGATCCGCGAAAAAAACGACGAAGGGAAATGGGTTTCTCGTGAAGGTCCGGCTTATTGGACTCTCAAAATCAGCATGTCTAGTCTTCCCCAAGAATTGGCCGCCTTGCAAATGGTGTTTGCCCAGATTCAGCCCTCTTGGGGGATCACCGATGACGGGTGGTTGGTGCAGGGCCAGTCCTCTGCCCCAGTCCGTCGGGCGATGCGCTCGGGCGTGAAAAAGGCGGAAACCCCCATTACCTCGAATGCCGAAGTGGCTTCCTTCCTCAACCGACTTCCCGAAAATGCCATGAAGGCCTCGTGGGCTGATTCCCGCCCCTTGATCGGTGGTGCCATCACCATGGCCCAGGGCTTTCTGCCTATGCTTGCGGGACTGGCGGAACAAAACGGCGCCCCTCTTCCCTTCGACCTTTCCAAGTTTCCAAGTGGAGATGCTTTCACCCGCCACATGCGCCCCTCGGAGTCCTTGAGTCTGTATCAAAACGGCAAGCTGAGTTTCTACTCGGTGGGTTCCTTTGGGTTGGCCGAGGCTTTGTTCTCGGGCGCCGCCCTTGGGGCTGGAATTGGGTTTATTTCTCTTGACCAAGAGGGAAGTTTTGGCTCCCCGGCATCGGCCCCTGGTCCCGGAGGCGTGTTTGAAATTGAAAAGATCGAAGAAGAAGACGCGCCCTTCCGTTTCTGATTGGACCCGCCGGGGAAACTCGTGATTCTCGGTCTGTGCCCGCCGCTGGTTTTGGCGGCGTGCCTTCTTGGACAAGAACCCGTTTCCGGCGCCGGAGATGGGTTCGTGTGGACGGCCCCGCCAGGCTTGGTCTCCTTAGCTGAGGAATTGGCCCCAGAGCTTTCCTTGGAATTCGCTGAAGCCCGTGCCTGGACAGGGCTTCCGGCGAACCCGGACCCTTTTCGTTTGGCCTGGGTTGCCGATCGGCATGCACTCGAGAAGGCTCTCGGCCAGCCGGCGCCCGATTGGTTTGCTGCCGTTGCCATCCCAGCCGAGCGGCGGCTCGTGATTGCCACGGAAATTTCGGGCTCCATGGCAGCTCTGCGTCGAACGACCCGGCACGAATTGATGCACTTGGCCATGGCCGATCTTGGGCCCGAGGCCTTTGACCGGATTCCGGCTTGGTTTCACGAAGGTTGTGCGGAATTGTTTGCGGGTGAAGTGGTTTTGGGCGGGATGGGCACAAACCTCACTTGGTCTGCCCTAGTTCACAATCTGCCCCCACTCACCCAATTTGCGGAGAGCTTTCCTGCGGATTCTCTTGGCGCGGCCGAGGGGTATGCCTTGGGCCACGCCTTTGTGGAGCGACTCGTTCGCAAACAGGGCCTCGTTTCGGTGCGGGACATTTTGACGGCCGTCCACCAAGGGGCCCGCTTTGAAGAGGCAGTTCTGGTCGCAACCGGCGTTTCCACCGTGACTTTGGAAGAAGAGCTTCGCCAAGAGTTGGCTGGCTTGGCTGGAGTCGTCGGCGACTGGCGGCTACAGCTCTTTCTCGGAGTTGCCGTTTTTATTCTCTTGGTCTTCCCCTTGGTGCGCGCCAAGCGTCGGCAACGCCTTCGAGAATGGGAAGTTTATTGGGCGCAAGAGGACGATATTCGCGAGGAATCCCCCGAATGACGACCCCGCGGCATTCTCTTGGCAAGCGGCTTCGACGTAGCTTGCAAATGTTCTTGATGGAGCGCTTGGGCCCCTCTTTCTTGCGCTGGCTTGCCAAGACCTGGCGGGTCCAGCGCGAGGGGTTGGAGCATGGCATTCAAAATCCCACTCCCGTGGCCTATGCCATTTGGCATGAAAGTATTCCTGCGGGCCTAACGCTGCATCGGGGCCTCGACTTCTGTGTCATGATCAGTCACCACTACGACGGCGAACTCGTCCAACGAGTTGCCCGACGTTACGGTTTTCGAACGGCGCGCGGGTCCAGCACCCGGGGCGGTTTTGGCGCCATGCGGCAAATGTTGCGCGACTCCAAGGATTCCCCCGGATTGGTCCTGACACCCGACGGGCCACAAGGGCCGGCCCACACCATTGCCCCGGGCTTGCTGTGGATCGCCGCCGTGACGGGCCGCCCCATGGTTGCCGTGGGCTTAGCTACTACGCGGGCTTGGCGCGCAAAAAAATCTTGGGACAAAATGATCGTCCCCTTGCCCTTTTCCCGAGTCTCGGTGGTTTATTCTGCTCCCGTGCCGATCCCCCGTGATGTCCTGGAAGATCCCCAAACAACCGAGGTTGTGGTTGGGAATTTGCGACAGGCATTCACGTCTG
>CAYXFZ010000055.1:0-4713 GCA_964464385.1 uncultured Planctomycetales bacterium | reverse complement strand
CATCGGCGTGCTCAGGAAATCTTGCAAGTGGAGTCCACGGCATGAGGGCGCAAGCCACCCATGTGTTGAAATTGTCCTCCAGTGAAGGGCAAAAACTACGCCAAAAACTCGAACAAGAGGGGTGGGAATTTCGCACCTTGGCTTATGCTCACTGGCAGGCTCGCCAAACCGACGTCGTCGCTTCCCTTTACATGAGCGGCAAGTTGGTGGTGCAAGGTGCCGGCGGCGATGGATTTCTGGTGCGCTTTTTCGGTGAGCGGGCTGATGTCGCCGACTCGCCGGTGAATGCGGACTCCGTTGTTTCCGCCCAAGACAAAATGGTGATTTCTGCGACCACGTTTCCCATGGGGGATGCGGTCGGGTCGGACGAGGCCGGGAAAGGCGACACCTTTGGGGGTCTTGCCGTTGCCGCGGTTTTTGTTCCTGAGGCCGACTTTGCGCAGATTGAAGAAACCGGAATTCGGGACTCGAAGGCGCTTGCCGACGATCGCATTCGCGCGCTGGCACCCTGGCTGCGAGAGCGGTTTGACCACGAAGAACGTGTTTTGACCGCTCAGGAATACAACGAGGCACACTCTTTGCATGGCGCCAACGTGAATCGATTGCTCACCCATCTTCATGGCACTGTCCAAGAGGAACTCCTCCAGCGAAACGGCTGCAACTTGGCCATTATTGATCGCTTCTCTCCTCGCTCCCCCTTGACGACCTTGTTGGCGGAGCGACGACCCGACTGCAAAGTGCACGAAGTTCCTCGGGCTGAAGGTCACCCGGCTGTTGCCGCCGCTTCGGTGTTGGCTCGGGAGTCTTTCTTGTGCAGCATGGGCGAGCTGTCGGAGCAAGCGGCGGTGGATCTTCCTTTGGGGAGTGGTGCTCTCGTGCCTCGGGCCTTGCGCCGCTTGGCTACCGTCCACCGGCCCCAGGATTTATCCCGATTTGCCAAGATGCATTTCCAAAATGTTCGCAAGGAATTGAAACCATGAAATCAGCTCACGAAGGGACAGAAAGGGAGTTTCGATCCCTCGGCGTCGCCATTCTGGTCGTGTCCGACACGCGCACCTTGGAAGACGATCATTCCGGAGCTTTTTTGGAGCGCCGCGCCCAAGAAGAGGGACATCAAATCTGCGGCCGTGTCATTGTCCCGGATGACGTGCAGGCCATTCGGGATCAGGTTCGTGACTGGTGCGAGAAGGATGAAGTACACGCAGTGCTGGTTACCGGCGGCACCGGAGTGTTCGCTAAAGATGTCACCCCGGAGGCCCTCGAGGCCTTGTTCGACAAGAACATTCCAGGCTTTGGCGAAATGTTTCGCATGCTTTCCTGGCAGGAGATTGGCACCGCAACATTGGAGTCACGGGCGACAGCCGGTGTGATCCACAGAACCTTGGTGTTCGTCATGCCCGGATCCCAAGGCGCATGTCGTTTGGCCATGGAGGAACTGATTCTGCCGCAACTGGACTCTCGCACGCGGCCGTGTTCCATGGGCGGCATGGTGGAGAAACTTTAGGTTTCTTCTGCTCCGTCCGCTTCCTTAGGCGACGGGGTGACCTCAGGCGACGGGGTGACCTCAGGCGACAGGGTGTCCTCAGACGAAGCGTTGTCCTCAGGCAGAGTCGTAGGCTCTTCGCGCGAGACTGCACCTTCGGAATCCAGAATGGGAGGAGGTTCTGGCAATCCGGAGTCCTCACGTTCAATTTCCAAGCGTAGATCGCGCAAGGTCCGGTCAATGCCCGCCTCGCGACGCAAACCCGTCATCGCCCGACGAAAACGGTAGAAAGCCCGGCCGACATCCTTGGCCACTTCGGGCAGTCGGCCACCGAAAAGCAAAAGACCGACGATCCCTGCCAACAGGAATTCTCCCCATCCCGGAACAATGGCCATGAACACGGGCCTATTCTAGCCGCCAGGACGCACACGGCGGAGGGGCGCATCCACCAAGAAGCGGGGAAGAATATTGAAACCGAAACCGGTTTCGCCGGTGGCGTCGTTCCGCACACCTTCCAGTTGCAAGACGAAATCATGGGAATACCAGGAAAAACTCAGCCGCGCGCGACGGGCAGGAGCAAAGGCGAATGCATGAGGAAGGCGAAAACCCATGGCCCAATCTCGGGTTACTCTCCAGTTCCCCCAAAGTTCTCCGTAGGAAAAGAGGTCGTCCACCTTGCGCATGCTGACGCCAAGACGGAGGTTCTTGTTCGGGCGAACACCGAGCCGGGCGAAGACTTCTTCGGTATTGCGTTGCGCCAAGTCGTGGCGGAAGCCGCCGCCAAGAGACCATCCCTGCAAGGCGGGTGTGGATTTGTCTGGTCGCCAAAGGAGCCGGACTTCCGCCGGGCCCCAAGAATCACCGGATGGATTGGCAACACGAGGGCCAGGAAAAAGCGGATCCAGCAGGGGGCGGGTTGGATCGGGGTACCAAGGAATCATGAAATCCAAATCCAGCCATGGTTGGGAACTCTTGGGGGCCAGAAAAAACTGCCGCAAAGAAAATTCGACTACCTCTCCGTCATCCAATGAGTCCACAAAGTCCGCTTGGGGAACTTGATCCGCATCCTGGCCCTGCGTGCCGCGCGCTCGCAAGCGCACCATGGGCCGCAGGCGATGCTTCCAGCCATCCTCGTATCTTTGGGCAAGCAGGGTTGAGATTTCCAAAAAACCTTCCCCTACAGCCCGAGCGGCATCCCGGCGATCGTCCATTTCCCCCGACCAAGCCACCATGTCCGTGCGCAGACCGGGTCGAATGACCAGCCCTTTCGCGACCACGGGAGAAGAAGCCTCAGCCCAAAGATGCAGGCGATCAAATCGCAGATTGTCCGGCTCCGCGAAAGGATTGGTTCCAGCGACGGCCAAGGGGTCCAGATCCCGCAATTGGATGCGCGAAAAATTTGCCCCCCAAGAGAGGTCCAACGAAAAGAATTCGCCAAAAACGTCCAGATCTATGGTGCGAGGAAAGGCTTCGTGACGAATGCGAGGGAGGTCTTCCCGGTAGAGGGGAGCGTCGGTCCCAAAACCAGCGAGGGGAGAAAATCCGGCCGTGTCGGTAACCGCAGAGATATCCAGTTCCGTAAAGTGATCAGCTGCCGGCTGACGGAGATAAATTTGGCTTTGCAGATCATCACCAGTTTCCCAACCCTCGCGGAAAAATTCGGGTTGCACCAAGGGGTCGGAGGCAAAGGCGAGGTCCACATCCATGCGCCACTCCTCACCAAAATCGAAACGATGGTTGCCAGAGGCAAGCCAGCGATTGTCCCCCGGCAGATCGATGCGTCGCGAAAAAGGATGGGCATCTTTTCCCTGGTCGTCGAGAGTAAAGAGCGACCATTGCGCTTTCCAGGAAGTGCCGGAGGATTGGAAGCTACCACCCAAAGGAAACCCGCGGCGCAAACTCCAAGTCGGCTGCACTGTAGCCGACCAAGTCGAGTTGCCGGAAGTGCGGCCGCTTGTGCCCAAGTCCAACCCCAGAGATTCGCCTAAGCGGTTGTCGGATCCTAGGCGCACGCCACGCAAACCAAAAAAGGAATCATCGCCCGTGTCGGCAGTGGAAATTTCAGGGGAAGGCAGAGGAAGGAGGGCAATGCCGGCCACTTCTAGCCAAGTGCCTTCGGGTTTCCAGGACCAACCGCTTGGAGTCATAGGTCGCCCATCCACTTGGTCCAAGCGAAGAGCAAAGTGAGGCGGCTCAAAATCACAGGTCGTGAGCAGGGCATCACGGGCAAGGAGGCGGCCATCGGGAAATTCCTGAAGATCCTCGCAAATCAAACGCATGGGCCAACCCCGTAGTCCGCTCTCGGGTGGAAGCAATAAGTCAGCTTTCAAAATGCCGGTTTCGCCGCTGGCTCGGTCGTAGCGCAGTTGTTGACAATGGAGGCGCGCACCGGGCAGCTCCAAAACGACCCGCCCTTGCAAGAGAAGGGAGTGCACCAAGCCGGGTTCTGCCGGCAAGCCGAGGGCTTCCAAGAGGCTGACTTCCCAGCCCCCCAGGAGGCGGCGGTCGGTGGCCGACGGCTGCTCCCCCTGCGGCTCCTTGGTTGGGGTTTTGCCCTCCATCAGGGCTTCGTAGCGGGCCCGGTCCAGGGCCAAGACGGCGCGGTCGGCGGAAGTGAATTGCTGATCTAGCTGCGAGGACAGCGAAGAAAAACGAAAAAAAACCTGATCCCCTTCAATCGTGGATTCCAAGTGTTCCCAGCCGATCATGGGAGATGGCTCAGGCTCTTGGGGGAGAGCAAGAAGGAGAAGAAGTGGACTCAAGGTCGGCGAATGGATCCACGAACACCGGAAAGGAGATGAAACTTGAGATCCACATGGATCAGGTCGCCATCGGTCGTGCGACCATCTTCCAAAACGGCCCGTGCGGGTTCGTTGGGAGCACCGGCAACCGTCACCTGATGGATCCGCGGTTGGAAGAGGATTTCTTCGCCGAAGACCGCAGTGCCGGCATGCTTGAGATGGGCCGCTCCGTCCAGGCGTAGTGTGTCCAGAGCGGATCCGATCCGGCTCCAAGAGGAGTAATCGGCTCGACCCTCAAGCTCTTCGCCGTGGACTTCGACTCCGTGGGCAAACCAACCTCGGCGCGGAGAAATTTCTCCTTCGCGTCCCGAGACGATGAAATCACCCCCCTCCGCCAATGGGAATCGAGCAGAAGCGTTTCGATCCAAGCTCAAACGATTGCCGCGAACGCGCATGTGGGTCGCTTCCACCGCAAACTCTTGGCCGTCC
>CAYXFZ010000054.1:11074-17294 GCA_964464385.1 uncultured Planctomycetales bacterium | reverse complement strand
GCCCCAACAGGCCGGCATAGATGCCAGACTCCAAGTCAGGAAGGGCGGCGGTCAAGGCCACGCGCCAGGTTTCCGTCCACAGATCACTCAAGTCCAAGAATTCGACCGAACCGGTTTCGGTCTCCGCTTGGGTTTGCGGGTTGGGGAGGCCCAAGTTGATGTGGTCACTCAGCACCATCGGGGTGCCTTCAGGACGGGACGCGGCCAAGGATCCAGCGGCATTGGTAAGCACCAGACCACCCACGCCCCACTGAGCCAGAGCCCGGACGCCACGAACCAACACGTGCGCCGGATGGCCCTCGTAGGCATGAACGCGGCCGGTGATGAGGGCCACGTTGCGTCCCCCGCCCGGTCCCGCCAAAGTGCCCAAGACCAATTCACCACCATGGCCCTCCACGGTGGGGGCAGGCCAACCCTCCAATTCAGTCAAAAAAACTCGACTTTCGGCGGCAACGACCGTTTCGGCCCGATCTTTCCAGCCTGAACCCGCCACCACGGCCACGTCCGGGGCAGGGCCGAACTCCTGGAGCTGGCGACAGAGGGCCGAGACGCAGTCTTTTTCCACGGCAGAATCCTAGGGGCCGGAATGAAATTGGGGGCAAAGCTTTTCCAAGAACAGGGCGACATGAAACTTCGAGAACTCAATTGGACCGTACCTGGGATTCTGGGCCTCAGTGGAATCCTGGCTGCCTGGGTGGCCATTGCTGAAGTGATCAAACTGGGTGCGGTGATTGGATCCCTGCCTTGACTCAGCAGACCACTTTCGGTTTGAGGACGGATCCAAGCTGAGCCTAAAGCAACAGGGCCGCCGTTGCTGCGGTACTGAAACTTGCAAAGGCCCCGCCAATCATGGCACGAAAGCCAAATCGCGCGAATTCGCCGCGGCGTTTCGGACAGATACCGCCCAAGCCTCCAATTTGAATGGCGATGGATCCAAAATTGGCAAAACCACAGAGAGCGTAACTGGCAATGATGCGGGATCGCTCGGAAAGACCGCCGGGCCCGTCGGTGAGCGACACCAAGTCCCGAAAGGCGACGTATTCATTGACGGCAATCTTGGTGCCCAAGAGTCCGCCCACGGCAGGGGCCTCTTCCCAGGGAACACCGAGGCACCAGGCCAATGGGGCAAACAATTTTCCGAAACCAGCCTGCAATGTCCATCCTTCGTGGATGAGTTCCAAGAGATAATTAAACAACTCCAGCAGGCCTAGAAAGGCAATCAACATGCCCAGAATATTGAGGGCAAGTTTCATCCCGTCCCCCGCTCCTGAGGCGGCCGCATCCACGAAATTGGAATACTCCGATTTGGGTTGCGCCACGTCCTTGCCCAGGGTCTCGGACTGCTCCGTTTCCGGAAACATCACTTTGGCAATCGCAAGGCCCATGGGCGCGGACATGACGGATGCGGCAAGAAGGTGGCCAGCAATTCCGGGAACTGCGTCCTGCATCATGGCGATGTAAACCGCAAAGACACCGCCAGCAACGGTGGCAAAACCCACGGTCATGACGGCCCCGACTTCACTCTTGGTCATGGTCGAGAGATAGGGCCGAATCAGGAGGGGTGCCTCGGTTTGGCCGACAAAAATATTGGCGGCAGCGCAGGTGGATTCAGTGCCACTGGTACGCATCAATTTGGACATCACGCGGGCCATCGCGCCGACAACCAAACGGACCAGCCCAAGATGATGCAATACGGCAAAAAGAGAAGAGAAAAAGACTACCGACACCAAAACAATTACGGCCAAAAGGGGAGCGCCGCCGGCCAAACCGAGGGCTTCTTCCCCCACCACGGTGCGCGCCCCTTCATAGGCATGCCCAAGAAGGGTAGTGAAGACCGCTTGCGCTCCGTCAAAAAAACCAGAGCCCAATGCGGTCCTCAAGACCAGCCAGGCCAAGACCAGCTGAAGGAACCATCCCGTGAAAACCGGGCGCCAGAGGACCGCCTTCCGATTGCTGGAGAGCAGCCAGGCGAGGCCGATCAGGACAGCCGTACCGAATAACGGTCGGAGGGAATCCATGGGCGAGGATTCTAGAGGAGCGTTCGGGGAAACAATGAACCCTCAGCCTGAGGTCGGCATTTCCAGCCGACCATTATCCGCCATACCGACACGGCAGAATGTTTTATTGAACAGACACGGGCAGCACTGCCGAGCATTCCCACGGAACCGGCCAACCACCATTACCCACAACGGCGGCGGTGAAGACCTGGGCGCCCAAAAGGGCCGGGTCTGAGGGCACCGAATAGGTCACCGCTCCCAACCCGGCGGAATCCAGTCGGCCTCGGCGCAACATCGGCTTGAAAAGGGAGTCCATCACCAAGCCCGCCCAACCCTCCGTGGGCAAAGGGCTGGCGCCCAAGGAGGCCGAAAAACTCACCAAGAAGGGCTCTTGAGCCCGAAATAGGTGTCCATCCAAGGAATAGGTTGCCGCGGAGCCCAAAGAAACAAAACCAGGACCGGTCAGTACCGGTGCATCCAACGCTGACTGCACCATGAGGTGAAAGGTCATGCCGATATGACGGTTGACATCCAATCCTTCCGGAATCCATACCGGGGTGTTGGAGGTGGACCAGAGCTGGCTGAACGGATTGTCCAAGGGGGCATTCATCCGAACGGCGCTGGATATCCCAGCACCACCGAGTCGAGGACGCAGAGCCGCCGCCATCAAAGACAAGGCATGAGAGTTGTCAGCGGGGGCAGTCGGAAAGTGATCCACCTGGGATTGGTATCGGGTGTAAGGGCTTGGGATCTGGGGCATGAAGGTCAATGCTTCCCGCTCATCCCAAAAGGCATTGTTTGAGGGATCTTTAGGAATGAATCCCCCATTTGCAATAGCGGTTTCTGCCCGGGTTGCGGGCCCTTCCCAATCCAGAAATGCGGCAATGGGAGGATCGTTGGGATAGCGCGCAAGCGCTCCGGAGGCCATGGTGTTGCCAAATCCACGGCTCAACACCACGATTTGAGTGGAATCTACCTCGGGGCGGGCTGCCACCATCTTGAGAACCTCATGCAGGCCATCTTGATGCAAAAAACCATCGTAGTTCTCTTGAGTAAAGGTGCCGCCATTCGTGGACTGGCCACGCCCATCTGGATCAAAAATCACGGTCACAAAACCACAGCGGGCAAATCGGTCCGCGAAGAGTTTATAACTCACTCCAGTATCCAGGACGTCCGGAACGAAAACAATGGCCGGGAAAGTAGTTTTGTTCTGAATGAGGCCAGTCGGAACTTGAATTTGAGACCAAATAGAAACCCCGCTGGTGGGGTTGGGAACCCAAACATCGGTCGAACTGGATCCCGAAGCCGTGGGGTATTGCCAGAGAACATTCGCATTCACATCCACGCGAACCGCGCCCGTACGACCAATGCCCACCAAGATGCTCCCGTCCGGCATCAAATCTGCGTCGAATGGGGCATTGGCAAGGGGGATCCTGGTCGTGGCAATGCCGGACAAACGATCCACGATGAGCAGTCGATACATCTTGCTGTCTGCGATGAGAACCGTTCCGTCTTGCAAGAGGTCGACATCCCGTGGAAACCACATTTTATCCGGACCAGAAGTGGGGCCAAAGGACCAAAAAATATTGCCCGCGGGGTCCACTTCCAAAACACGGTTGTTCTTGGAATCGGCGATGATGGTGTTGCCATTAGGGAGCCGATCAGGGTTATGCGGCTGATCTAAGTGGGTGCTGTCAGAACCGGCAACACCCGTTTCGCCGAACTGCCAATAAATCGTGCCGGCTTCGTCCATTTCAAAAACGCGGTGATTGTCGCGATCACTAATCAGATAATTTCCGTTCGGGAGAGGGTCTGCATCGTTCGGGAAATCAATCGAAGAGCCGTCAGAGAATGGCTCCACCCAATCACTGCGCCAAAGCACTTCGCCATCGGCGGCCAAACGGAAAACAGCTCCGAAACCCGTATCCGCGACCAAAACTTCGCCATTCTTCATGGAAATCCGCTCTGAGGAGTGGGTGTCCTCGGTGAGGGATCGCCAGTAGTGCAACAGACGACCGTCTTCGGAAACCACGAATACCATGCCTTCAGCACCACGGGGGCTGTAACCGCCGTCGGTCATGAGGTAGCGGCCCGGGCCAACGATGTCGGTGCCGTGGATCAAAGTTGGCTGAGCTTGGCTCCACAAAGAACCTGGAGCAAAGACAAGAATGAGAAAGGGAAGGATTCGGGGCATGGATGGGGCTTGGATCAGGAGGACAGCCCTAAAATTTACCCCAACTCCGAAACCGCGGAGGGAATTGGTCAGTAAAATTCGGAGCTAGAGCGGCATTTTCGCACCCAATGAGCATCCAGGGCCAACAAAACAAGCAAACAAACGAGAGCTACGCCTGCTGCCACTCGCAAAAGGGGATCTTCCGCCCGCAAACCGGCATTGGGGGCAAACAGGAGCAAAAGGAAACAACTACCCCAAAATGGCATCCGAAACCAAGCCAAAAGGCGCAAGCGGGCCCTTTCCAGGCGGGATTTGAGGAGGTCATTGCCGCGCCTGCGAGCCCAGGCATGCAATCCAGTGGTGACCGGCATCATTTCGGTCATCATCGCCACCATGGCTAAGGCATGACCCACTTCCAAGAAAATGGACACCCCATAGGCCGCCAGGCCCAACAAGTGGTGGAGCAAGAGATCCGGACGAAGTTGCATCCCATGGAAGTAGCGAGACCAAACCATCCAAAACAAGTCCGCCAGAAGGTGTCCGCAAACCACAAGCAAGGCCGAGCGCAACCAGTCCTCCTCCCCGTGCCGCCAAAGAAAGGCCTCCCGCCAGCGTGAAAAGGAGTCCACGAAAGCAAGCGAGCCCAGCACTGTCAACAAGCCAGCAGCCAAACCTCGAGATAGTTGAAAAGCACGCGACCAGGAAGCCTCCACGCGGGGAAAGAAAATCACGTGTAGGGCAAGGAAGCCGACCGTCGCGCCAGCCAGGATGAGGAAGTCTTCCACAGCGAATCGGATTGTAAGAAATCAAGCGAGCTAAGATGGAGCGCATCATCGACATTCCCCAACGCTTCCGCCACCTGGGATGGCTCCTGCTCGCTGCTGCTTGCAATGGACCCGAGCCCCCCGATCAGCCCAATGTGCTGATTTTTATGGTGGACACCCTGCGTGCGGATCACGTTTCCGCGTATGGGTATCCCAAAAACACCACCCCCCACATGGATGCCTTTGCGCGAGAGGGCATTTTGTTCGAGGACGCCAGCGCACCTTCGCCACAAACCTCGCCGTCTCACGCCAGTTTGTTCACTTCCACTTGGCCTGCAACCCATGGCGTTTGGAATCAGGTGAAATTGGAATCGGGTGACACGATTCATCCTGCCTTGGCCCAAGAGGCCGTTACCTTGGCCGAAACTTTGCGCGACCAGGGATGGGATACCGCAGCTGTGTGCGATGGAGGATGGCTCAATGCCCAACGCGGTTTTGATCAAGGCTTCGACTTTTTTCACTCGCGTACAGGCGGTGCCCGCGACCGCGTGACGGAGGGTTTACGTTGGCTCAACGGCCGGGACGAAAGTAAACCCTTCTTTTTGTTTTTGCACACCTACCAAGTGCACTCTCCCAATTTACCTCCAGTCGGCTATGAGGATCGTTTTGATCCGGACTATGACGGCCCATTGCGGGATGCCATAGCCAGTGCTCGCAAGATGACCAGCGAGGAAGGTCGCCCCTTTATTGACGCGCAACGTGAAATTCTGGATCCGCTCATGGACTCCTTGGGCAAACGGGATATCGAGTTTCTACGCGCCCTCTACGACGGCGATCTTACTGTCGTAGACGAGGAGTTTGCCCGCGTCATGGCCTGGCTCAGGACCAACAACCAACTCGACAACACCTTGGTTATCCTCACTTCCGATCACGGCGAAGAATTTTACGAACACGGCCAATGGGGACACCATCAAATTTACGAAGAGTGCTTGCACATTCCCTTGTTGGTCGGTGGTCTGAGTGCACCTCGCGGAGTGCGGCGCTCGGATCCAGTGGAGCTGGTGGATCTAATGCCCAGCATTCTTGGAGCAATGGACGTTTCGATCCCGGCAAGCGTGGTCGGTCGCGATATTGGCCTCCTGTCCACGCAGGCAGCCACCCCTCCTGCCTTTCGAGTCGCGCAAATCAACCAACCTGTCGCCATGACCTCCCTGCGTCGCGGCAACACCAAGGCACTGTGGACCGCTACCCAAGAGGGTGCCCGCAAGGAACTGTTTTCGCTGGGC
>CAYXFZ010000054.1:0-11064 GCA_964464385.1 uncultured Planctomycetales bacterium | reverse complement strand
GGCCGAGACCCGAGCGAATCCGATCCTGGGAAACCTGATCCCACAGATGACGCTCTTTTGCAGGAATGGTTGAGTCAGGCCGCTGCTTGGCGCGAACGATTTCAGCTTGCGCCAACCGTCTTTCACCTCAGCGACATGTCTGCGGATCAGCGGGCGGAATTGCAAGGCCTCGGCTACGTGGACGGTTAAAGAGACCCGTATATCATCCGGCCATGCGCTCCCTGCCCTGGTGGTTTGGTCTCTTCCTGGTCGCTTGCGGATCTTCGGTTTCCCAAACCGAATCCACGGCTTCTTTTCAAGATTCCTGGAGTGGGTCTCCCAATCGCCCTTGGCCTGGTGCCCGTTGGCATGCCAACCGAATTCAGGATTGGCAAATCCAAGATGGCCGCCTGGAGTGTTTGACTGGCCAAAATGGGCCCGCCGGGCGCACGGCCCATTTGCTGACCCATGGGTTTGGGCGGAACACTTGGGACGCCAAACTGTCCGTGTCATTCGAACCGCTCAACCTGGGTCCGCTGCGGGAGGGTGCCTGCGCCGGTTTTCTTTTTGGCATGGGCGCTCCCGAAACAGATTGGCGAGCCACTGCCTTGGTCCAACAAGTCCCCGCGGCGGGCGGCGGAATTTTGGCCTGCGTGGAAGCCTCCGGCCACTTGAGTCTGCGCTCCTTTTCTGAACCCCTCGACAAAGGAGGCTATTGGACCGTACCGAGTAATGTAGATTTTCGGAACTTGCCTCTGCTTGCTCAGTCCGAACAAACGATTTCTCCTAATTCTTGGCCCCTGCGGCTGCAGCTGCGTTGGACCCAAGAGAACGGCCTCAAGCTGACTGCCACCTGCCGTGAGGAAACAGTGGCCTCCCTTTCCTTGCCACAGTTTCCGCGAAAGAAGCTCCTAGGCGGGATCTCCTTGTTTAGCGCCCGTGGTGCGGAAAAATCCCAACTCGGTTTCGGCTTCCATGACTTCACTTTGTCAGGCGGGCAAGCCCATCCCGAGCGCAAGACCGGCCCCATCCTGGGCATTCTTTACACCACGGGGCGCAATGGTCTAGGCCACACATTTCTGAACATGACTGTGCAACATCCCGTATTGGGAGATCAAGAGCGGCCGGAGGTCACCCTAGTTTTTGGCAACCCGCCGCAGCGCCACGCGGGCAACTTTTCTGCAGATGGGAGTTTCACGACACGTTTTCGATTGGATCCATTTCCTACTCTGACCGAATCCATGCCCTTCCATTTGGAATGGGAAGGCAAGCTCGTGTCCGAGGGCATTTTCCGGCGCGAGCCGCAAAAAGGAGAGAAGGTTGTTTTGGGCATGCTTTCTTGTGTAAAAAATCAAGTTGGACCGGTGCAGTGGAATGGCGATGGGCTTTGGTTTCCACACGCAGACTTGGAAATGGGCGTGGCAGCAATCGACCCAGATATTCTTTACTTTGCGGGCGATCAAATTTATGAGGGCGACATTACGGGGGCCGACCGCCGCAGTGAACGGACAACTCTCTTGGATTACCACAGCAAGTGGCAACGATTTTATTGGGCTTTCGGTGATCTCACCCGAGTCCGCCCCGCCATTATGGTTCCGGACGACCACGATGTATTTCATGGCAACCTTTGGGGCGCTGGTGGCATCCTTGCCCGTCGTGTCCCAGGCCTTACAGTTCAGGATTCTGGCGGCTACAAGTTGGCGGCAAATCTTGTCAATGCGATTCACGGCACTCAAGTTTCCCATCTTCCGACCACGGTCGTTTCACCGGAGGTTGGCCAAGGGATCACCACTTACAGCACCGAGTTTTCCTGGGGCGGACTGGATTTTGCCGTCTTGTCCGATCGCATGTGGAAAGATTCGCCCTCGGTTGCCCAACCTGGTGGCAAGTTTCGGAATGGGTGGCCTCAGGCGGAAGGATTCCATCCTCACACCCGGCCTGAGGGCGCATCCTTGCTTGGCGCACAGCAAGAGAATTTTCTCGCGGGATGGGGCAAAATGAAAAAACCATCCGCCTGGATGAAGGTGGTTCTTTCGCAAAGTCCGTTCGCCGCCTTGCACACTTTGCCTGCTTCGGCAAAGAGCGACAGGGTCGTGCCCAACATGGCTTCCTTGAAGCCAGGCGAATACCCGCCCGACGACAAACCGGTTGCGGATGCGGACTCCAATGGCTGGCCACAGCCCGCGCGAGATCGCGCCGTGGATCTTCTGGCTCAGGCCGGTGCTCTGCATTTGGCGGGAGATCAGCACTTGGGCAGTGTGGCCTGGTATGGCAAAGAAAAATTCCGTGACGGAACGGTTGTGTTTACCGGCCCGGCTATGGCCAACACATTCCCACGGCGCTGGTTTCCGGCCACGCCAGGGGCCAACCGCCGCCCCGAGGACCCGCCTTACACAGGAGATTTCTTGGATGGCTTTGGCAATAAAATCACGATGTTGGCCGTGGCCAACCCCGCGGATCACGGGCGCCAACCCGCCTTGCTGCAGAATCGCGCCCCAGGATTTGGCGTGGTGCGCTTCGACCCATCCAGTCAAACCGCGACTCTGGAAGCATGGCCGCGCTGGGCCGACCCAAGTGACCCCAGCCAGCAATTCCCCGGCTGGCCCATTGTCGTGGGCGCCGACGGCCGCCCCAAAATTCAATGAATCTGAACCATGAAGCCCAAGGTGGTCCCCATCTCAAAAGTGTCCCCTTCCGAAGACAGGGTTTTTTGAAATAGCGGGTAAATCAAGCCCAAACGCATTTTGCCCATGGAAGAGGACCAGGAAAGGGACAGATCCGCCATCAGCGCTGAGTAGCCCGTGTTGATGTCACGCTTCCCGTTCCAAGTGCCATATCCTTGAAAGCGTCCAGCCAATCCGACCGAGGTCGTCCAATCCTCGGCAAGGTCCTTCCGCCAGGAAGCATGGGTACCGACCGTAGGTGCCGCACGAAACCCATGGCGATTTTCATAGACCGGCACGGACAAAAAAGCGGACAGCAACGAGGACTCGGCAGGCAAAACCACCTCGACGCGCGGAACCACCGTGCCGGTGCCAAACTGCAGATGCTCATGTGCGCGATTTTCAGTCGCGGCGAGGTAAGGGTCGGCCTCCGTCGCACCCGTGGGCAAGGACATTCCAAAGCCCAAAATTTTTGATCCGTCCTCGTTGCGTGTGCGGGCCATGAACACAAAATCTTCCAAGCCCTCCAAGGTCTTTTCCCCATGGTGCAAATCCAAGTTGCGTTGCATGTCCGCCTGCTCGGACGAGGTCGCCGATTTGATCAAACCTATGGAAGCCCGACGATCCTTGCGACTCCAAGGGATGCGGAGTTGCGCATTCCAATCCGAGTTGAGTTTCCAGCCCAAACTGGCCTGGACCCGAAACAAATCCATTTCCACAAGATGCTCATGAAGAGGAACATCGACGAGATTGCCGCTGGACGTAATGCCTTTGTCTTCCAAATGCCCTCCCTCGAAGCCAAAGCCAGCCACAAAGGTGAGATCCAGCTGGAAATCTTGCTCATCTGTGGAGACTGAACCAGCCTCCCAACCGCCCGGCATGGCCGCAGCAGGGTCGCTTCAGGCGGGTCAGGAGCCTTGCGCCGTCGCAGTCGAGGCGATCCAACCGGAGAAACCAACCACAATGAGCCCATTTTTCAGCCATCGGGGCAATTTTTCTTGCATGAGACCATCTTACGGATGCCATTTTCAGGTTAGTATGGTTCGTCCCCCCAGGATGCAAAAACTCCTCCCCCTGTCTCTGTTGATGCTCACGGGCCCGATTCTTTTCGGGTTGGTGGCGGGGGATCCCAACCGCGACCCGCAAACTCCTCTCCTCCAAATTGGCAATTTGGTCGCCGGACAGACTGCTCAAGTTTCCATCCAGAATGCAAGCCCCTTTGGGGTCGTTTGGGTCGCTTACAGCCTGAAAGGAGATGGGCCCACTTCGATTCTCGGCCAAATTGCTTTTCTGACACCTCCAATCTCCCTATTGCCACCCCTGACCGCCGACGCCAACGGCGGTGCCCTCTTGTTTCGCGCAGTCCCGGCCGAATCGACTGGAGTTCACGTTTGGTTCCACGGCATCGATATCCAAACATTGCAGCCGACCAATGCCCTCGGGCTGGTCGTAGGCTGAATTTCCCGTCGCTGAGCGTCCAGCAGGCCAAGATCTTCAACACTCGGGGAAGATTCGCCCTTATAGTGGCGGCATGAGAAACATCCTCCTGGCGGCCTTTGCAACGGCCCTTCTTGCCGCGCCCGCGGTATCCCAGGACGCTGATTCCCTGCAAAGCAAATACGAGGCCAAAGTGGCCGCCGAATGGGTTTCCCACGGCGGCTGGATCCTCGATCTGGACGAAGCCCTCGCCCAGGCCAAGCGGGAGAACAAACGCGTCTTTGCTTACTTCACGCGCAGTTACTCGCCGTGACCTCCCTGCAAATCACTGGAAAGTGGTTCACTTTCCGCACCTGAATTCGCAAGTTTCACAAAAAACGTTGTTCCCTACTTGCACATCACCACCCGGATTCCCGGGCGCAAAGATGATGGGCTCCTGGGTCAGTATGGCTTCCGTGGTTTTCCTTCTCTGGCTTGGCTGGATGCTGAAGGAAACTTGGTCACCAAACAAGGTGGTCGTGATGTCGAAGCATTCCAGTCCACCCTCACCAACCTCGATGCTCTCGATGACCTGCGCGCTCGCATTAAAAAGGACGGCAAGGGAAGCAAAGGTCTGCAGGCCGATCTTTTGGTCGCTGAGCTGAACTTGGGCTTGGTTTCCTTTGAGGACGCAAAGAAGCGCCGCAAAGGGCTCAGGCGCCTGAGACCTAATGTTGCCGCCGAATTGGATGGCTTGCTCCTCAACCTGGAGGTCCAGGAAATTGTGGACTCGATGGGCCGGGATCGTGGCGCGGCGGAAGAAGCCGGCGCCAAGTTTTACGCCATGGCCAAAGAGGGCCGTGTTCCCACCGGGGGCTCTGGCTTTTCCTTCTGGCGCCTCGCCATGGATCACGCCGAGTCTGAGGGCGACGCCAAAGTGTTTGAAATGGGCTACAACTGCCTTGCGGAAGAGCTCAAGGACGAGCCCCGCGCCAAGCGTTTTCTGGAAGGTTTGGCCGAGGATCTCGCGGAAATGAAAAAAGTGAGTTCCGCCGACCAAGTGGATTCCCTGGAATCTCAGTCCGTCGTCCTGAGCGTTACGGGCATGAGCTGAGCGGTCATGTGAGGAGGCAAAGTCAAAAAGGCTTTAGCCGCTCTACCGTGGGTAGAGAAACACTCCTTGGATTTCGCAAACAAAACCGCCACCTTGACGGTAAAGGGTGACTGGGACAAATCCGCCACGCTGAAGGCCATCACGGACCTTGGCTTCGGCGCCGCGGTCAAATAACCCGCGTCAATTAAACCCGAACTAAAATAACAGACCGTTTCGTCCCGGGCGAAACGGTCACTTTTTTGGTCTGCTCTTTTAGCCCGGGTGGAAAGGCGTCGTTATTTTAGTTCGGGTTAAAAGATGGACATGCGAATGATGTTGCTGACCGTGCTGCTGTTGACGTCATAGGCCTGCAAGAAAACGGTCCAGCCGGACATTGCGGACGGGATCCAGGGAAAATCCTGAATGACACCCTGCCCGTTAGCGATCTTGCCCACCCCATTGGAAGTCTTGAAATCCCCAATGTCTAAGGAGGCCGGGTTCAAGCGCAAGCTATGAGGGATTACGTAAACGCCTCGTTCCAGTCCAAAGGCGATCCCAACAGGACCTTGGGGCGAACATCCCCGTATTTGGAACCAGGCCTTGCTGCCGCTGGCAACGTTCGATTGGGCGGTGAGCGCCAAACTCCACAAGCGATACACCGTTGCGCTCCCTTCTTTGTTATCCAGGGCGCCGTTCGCGCCCACCAAGAGATCGGGAATACCGTCCAGGTCAAGATCACCCGGCCCGGCTAGGGAATAGCCCGCATGGTCATCCATAGAGCGGCCATTAAAAGTGTAGATCACCGCACCTGTGGCCCCCGAATAAACCCGCACGGTTCCAGCATCATCGGCAACGTTGTCATCTCGGTAAGCTGCTGAGGCAAAGTCGGCATGGCCATCGCCATCCACATCTCCAAGAGCAACTGCACATTTGGAGAACCAATCCCTGGTATCGTCTCCGTAGAGAATCCAGATGGTTTGGTAGGTCGCGCCGGAAATAACATAGAGAGCACCATTTTCAATCTTCCCGTTTGAACTATGGCGGTAAGCTCCAATCAAAATATCGAGCCAGCCATCGGCATCGACATCCCCAGCGCCGACAGTGGTCGTCCCAAACCACGACCCCGGAGAACCATTCCAGTGGTGCAGAACGTGACCGTTTGCACCGGAGTAAAGACGCGCCGAGCCGGAATCCAAACCGGCATTGTCATCTCCCTTGGCGCCTACGAGAAAATCGGGAACACCGTCCCGATTGATGTCACCCGGGCCACCCACAAATTTGCCAAACCAATCAAAATCAGAGTCTCCCTGAATTTCGAACAGGAGGGACCCATCGGCACCCGAAAAAACTTGGACATATCCCGAACCAGGAGATTGCAAATCCGACTCGCGGGCCCCGATGATGAAATCGGGAACGCCATCGCCGGTCAGATCTCCGAGAGTGGCCAAGCTCTGGCCAAAGTAGTCAAAGGGGCCCTTGCCGTAAGCTTCCCCCAAAACAGTACCATCCCGCCCGGAAAAGATCCGCACCATGCCGGCATCCTGAAAAGCAATGTCACTGCCTTTGGCGCCAACGCCAAAATCATCGAAACCGTCCCCATTCAAATCCCCAAGGCCGCACGCATGGCTACCAAAAGCATCCATACGTGCATCTCCGTAAAATGTGTAAAGGAGGGATCCGTCTTGTCCGGAATAAACATGGGCACTCCCGCCATAGAAATACAGTCCGTCGTATTCCCGCTCACCGATCAAAAGATCGGGCCAACCGTCTGCGTTCACATCTCCGGCAAGGCTGACACTGCAACCGAAGTTCGCTCCCGGAGTCGAGCCTTCCAGGTCGAAGAGTCGGTGCTGCGGAAAGGCAACAAAAGCCAAGGCTAGAGGGATACCCAGCATCACTGTCTATTATAGACAGAATCTCCGTCCCCAAATTCAGTAGAAAGGGAAAGACTTTCCGAGTGTCGGTCGAGTTACTGGGTTTCTCTCTCTCGCCGCGACGGCTATGCTCAAGTCGTGACCATCACTCGCGAAGACGCATGGATGCATCTTTGTGCCTGGACTCCGTCGGAGGCCCTGCGGCGGCATGCCCGTGCCGTGGAAATCACGATGCGCAGTGCCGCGCATCGTTACGGCAATGGCCCCGAGGACGAAGAACTTTGGGGCATCGCCGGCATGTTGCACGATGCCGATTACGACCAATGGCCCGAGGAGCACCCGCACCGAATCGTGGCTTGGTTGCGCGAGCGGGACGAAGAGGCCTTGGCCTACGCCATTTCAGCCCACTACACCAAGTGGGGTATTCCCCACCAAAGCCAACTGGACAAGGCACTCCTAGCCTGCGATGAATTGACCGGCTTCATTGGCGCCTGTGCTCTGGTACGCCCGGACGGAATCACCACGATGAAGCCCAAAAGCGTACTCAAGAAACTCAAGGACAAACGCTTTGCTGCCGGAGTGGAGCGAGAAGAAGTCCATGCCGGTTGCGATCTGCTCGAAGTGGAGTTGAGAGATCACGTGCAGTTTTTGATTGACGCCCTGCTCCCCCACGCCGAGGAACTCGGCTTGGTCAGGGAATCGTAACCGGCAGAACGCCAGTCAATGCGCCGACGGGTTGTCCTTGGATTAACCGCCAAGCACCAGCCTGGAAATAAACCGTGCGACCGCTGAATCTCGGATCCAAGATTTGACTCCAGGACCCACGCCCGTCCGAACCCAAAGGGTAATTTCCCAACAAGGATCCCTGGCTCAAGTCGATCCCGGCCGTTCCCAAGGGAGTGGACGAGGATCCCGTGGCAAGCGACCAGGCCAAGGTGGCCTTTTCTGCAGTTTGCCCAATCACCCCCATTTCAATGCCCAAGGCGGTCGGAGTCAATCCGCCCCACAATGCCGGGCGAAGACACTGCTGAAGAAACGCCCAGGGCTCGCCGTAACTGGCGCCGGCCCCGGCCAACCATTCGTAAACTTCATCCTTGCCCATGCATTCAGCCAATAGAAAAGCTGTAACTATCCGTTGATGGACGCGAAATTGCTCCGAAGCAGACAAGGGCTCGTTTGTTGGCGGTGCGTCAGTGCAACCCAAATGCCCCATCCCTTGCACCAAAAAACCAAAGCGCCGATCACAAAGGGCAGCGCGGTTGTACCAAGCGACCACTGTCGCCGCAGGAACGATGGTGTCCACGCTTCCTGCGATCCACAAAGACGCGCCAGTGAATGCGGGAACGCCGCCCCACCCCGAGAATTGAGCCGAGCCGGGTTGCAAAGCCACCACGGTGCGAACACGCGGTTCGATACCGATCAGCAAACTCAGAGAACGACCTCCCATCGAATGGCCAACCGCCGCCCAATCCCCCGACCGCGCCATGCCGGCCAACCAACTGGCCGGCGAACCGGACTGGCCTTCCACCCAATGCAAGAGAGCTTGGGTGTCCTCGGCAAACTCTTGGGCATTTGGATTGCTACTCGTTTGGGTATCCGTAGAGGCCACCAAAAAACCGTAGGACGTCAGGTGGCTACAGATGTTGTCATACATTTTTGCCGTGGCTGTCCTCCCGTGCTGAAAGGAAATCAGGGGAAAAGGACCCGCGGACGGATCGGCTGGAGTGTTTTGCCCGGCACTCTGCGCGGGGTAATACAGGCGGGCGCGGATCGTGCCCTGCCCAAACTGCGCGTCCCGAAAGACCACATCTCGCCAACCCACCGCATGGGGCCCGGGCACTTCCGGGGGCGCGGCTTGCATGGCCAATGGCAATAGAAAGAAAGCAAGACTCAGCATTATTGGTACCGGAGGCGCAAGAAACGAGGCCGATAGATATCTGCATTGGAAAAGTGAGCCCAGAAATCCATGCTATTCACATTGACCGAGAGCAAGAGCCCGCGCGAATCGGAGAGGTGCGGATGGGCTTTGCAGTGGTAATAAAAAACAGGCCGCCCTGCAGGTGGCGGACATGTGTAGACCACTTGGTAAGGATTCCAGGGGCCTTCGGGACGAGGCGCAATACGAATGGCAACAACACCACCGATGGTGTCCAACATGAAGACCATCAAAAACCGCCCGTCGGGGAGCTGGGTGACGCTCATTTCGGTGGAAGTGCGATCGGCAACGATCGCTGCTTGGCCGATATCGGTTCCCCAAGTAGAACCATCCCAAATTCGCCACTGGGTGAAGTCTTCAAATTGATCCCGTGGGACGCGGGAGACCAACACTTTTTTGTTCAGCCAGTCTTCACGAATTCCGTAAACATAAACGAAACCATCGGGTTGCAAACAATCCGGAGCGCCCAAATCAAGAATGGCACCGCCGAATGCAATCTGGCCAAAGTTTCCTTGGGCTGCTTGCCAGAAGGGAGTTTCGCGCTGCTCTTGCTGGGGAAAAGGGGGCAAGTCTCCCTCGGGGATGGTCAGCAAGCTCACTCCGTAACGCGTGAACGGAGCAGGATCCTTGCGCATCCGTGCCGCAAAAATATGAGTGCGCTTGCCGACGCGAATGCCATCCTTCAACCAGTAAAAATCATTGGCCGTGGCATTGGGCGTATTTGGAATGAAGATGGCGGCCGGAGCGGCCACCGTGCCACCGACAAAGAACTGGGCCGCAGCAGGATCCGGCCCGGCGCCGGCAGGAAGATAAGCCATGGTGTTGTTGACCATGACCGTACCTGGAAGACGATTCCCTTGAGAATCCACGTCGCCCCAAAACGTGTCGCTGAACACGAACATTGTGTCGGAAAGTTTGCTACTTCCGGGAAGTTCCGTGCCGCGAAATGGAATCGAATAAATGCCATCGGCGCCCGTCCAACCATTGGTGCGGTCGAATACCGCGTCCCAATCCGGAGCTCGATCCACAACAAAGGACTGAGTGGCCGGGATGGGGACAAGGGTCAAACCAAGCCCCAAGAAAAGCGAAAGAATCATCCCTTCATTCTACACCCAAAGAAATTCCAGAGGCTAAGATGGAGGCCATGATTCCAGCGTTGTGGTCTCTCGTTTTCCTGGCACAAGGGCCCCTGCACTCTCCAGGCGACGTGCGTTACGGTCGAGATATCCGGCCCATCCTCTCGAATAACTGTTTCCAGTGCCACGGCCCGGATCCGGATGCTCGGAAGGAAGACTTGCGCTTGGATCTGCGCCAGGAAGCCACAGCTGATCGCGGTGGCTATTCCGCAATCGTACCTGGAAACTTGGAAGAAAGTGAACTGTGGTATCGAATCAATGCCGCGCATGCGGAGGAACGCATGCCGCCGGTGGATAGTCCCAAGCGAGGGCTCAACAAAGATGAAATTGAGCTTCTGCGTCGCTGGATTGAAGCCGGAGCACTTTACGAAGAACATTGGGCCTTCACGGCACCGGTGCGGCCTCAGATTCCAACCGTGGCCGATTCCAACTGGCCACACAATGAAGTGGATTCCTTCATTCTCGATCGGCTGGAGCGCGCTGGCTTGGCCCCCAGCCCCGAAGCCGACCGGGCCACTTTGGTGCGCCGTGTGTTTTTGGATTTGACCGGTTTGCCGCCCACGCCGGAAGAAAGCGCCGCCTTTTTGGCCGACGCTCGGCCGGACGCGTTCGAACGTCTCGTGGACCGGCTGATGACCGCGCGCATTGACGGGCTGCCGGAAGAAGAAAGCGAAGACCTATTGGAGCCCATGTTCGAGACCGCCGAGCGACCTGAATTCGTCTACGAGCATGGATGGACGCCCGGCGATTTACTTCTGTGGGATAACCTGTGTTCAGCCCATGCGCGCACCGATTTTTCCACTCATGAACGCCGCCTGCTGCGCCGTTGCCAGATAGAATCCGAGGGCGTACCGGCGGAATGAACCAACGGTAGAGACGTGCTGCGATGACCGATTTGACCTATCCCTTGCGGAAGTACTATGGCTAGCCTACCCCCTGCGCAATCTAAGTGATGCTAACCCATGCC
>CAYXFZ010000053.1:5706-17886 GCA_964464385.1 uncultured Planctomycetales bacterium | reverse complement strand
AAGAAAAACGGCTGTTCGGAAGATTGCTCGGCAATCCAACGACGGGCTTCTTGGCTCTTCTCTACTTTTTTCTTGGCGGGACGGCGTCGGGCGGCCATGAGAAAACTCCCGAGGAAGGATTAGAGATTGGTGACGATGCGGTCGCCACGTGAGATTTGACTTTGACCGGCCAGGGCAATGGTGCACGAAGCGTTGGCGGTATTCACCACCTCGACCCGAATGCGGCCCTTGTAAGAGGCTCCGGAGTAAACATCAAAAGTGAAGCCGGGCTTGATCTTGTGTTCCCGACCCAAGTTGATCATGACGATGGCAGGACTAGCCTGATACGAGGCGGACAAGACCACCCCTTCCAAATCCGGTTGAGCCGACAAATCATTCAGGTCCAAGTTGTATTGGCGGGCAATGGCGCCCAACTTGGCCTCGGCAGACTCGGCGCGATCCGTAGTCCGGGCCAACTCCAGGCGCAAATTGTCGGCGCGACCGGTCGCACTGCGGGAGGATTCTTCGGCCCGGTTTTGCAAAGCAAGCGCAGAATCTCGCTCGTCCAGGGATTGGTCCCTCTCCTCGCGGAGATTCTGGTTTTCACCATTCACCTGACTCAATTGGTTGGTCAGGCTGCGGTTGGTCTGCTCCAAATCTCCGAGCTTGGACTCGATCCCGGAAACACCCTCACGCAGGTCAGAGTTCTGGCGACGTTCGTCTTCGACATCGGCAGTCAAGGAATCCACCTCGGCCTCCAGTTGCTTGACGCGATCCGCGCGAGATTGATTTTGGCGTTTCAATTCACCATTCTCACCCTCAAGAGCACCAATGGTGATCTTGTGTTTGTCATTATCCGTTTTATGCGCCGAGAGCTCGGTTTCGTATTTGCCACGAAAAGCCTCGCTGGTGCCAATGAGACTGGCCGCGGCACCAACGAAAAGGGCCGCTAAAGCGAGATTGAGAACGACGAAGACTTTGCCGACTGTGCTCATCCGATTCACATGGCCGGAAAACCGGCTCCGGGGGGGGTCGAAGGTTTGGGGGACAAGGGGTTTGGAGCCAACGGTTTGGAGCCAACGCCCAGGAAGGAACGCCGAAACGGCGCCGTGCCCTGTCTAGCCCCCTGGGGGACCCGGGTTTCACGCCATTCCAGAAGAACGGAAGGTTAGAAGCGGCTCTACGAGGGGTCAAGTGGAGAGTTTCCGGCGTCGTGGAAAGAGCGCCAAAAGGAGAACAAAGCCCCAGGAAGAGGCCAAAATGCCTGAAATTCGCCACCCCCACCCCAAGTAGGGCGTTTGAAGGCCCTCCTCCACGAGGGGGAGAGAGCTCCGCAAGTGGGCCTCGGTCCCTCGGGGCAGGTCGGCCAGGACCCGGCCTCGGGAATTCACCAGGACCGTGAGGCCCGTATTGGTGACCCTCAAAATGGCCCGCCCCGTCTCGGCGGCCCGGAACCGAGTGGCCGCCAACATCTGGTCCATTTCCGGGCCAAGGCCATACCAGGCCTCATTGGAAAGAACGACGAAGGCCTGGGCGCCAGCTAGGGCCTGCTCCCGAAACACCTCGGGAAAAGTGTTTTCCCAACAGACCGCTGCGCCCAGGCGTAAGTTGCTGCCGTCGGCACGAGGAAGCACCAAAATCGAGCTGGTAGCCCCCGGTTGAAAATCCGGAATCAAACCGAAGTTGTCAAAGATCCAGCGGGCGATCTTGGCCGCCCCCGGTAAACGAGGACCAAAAGGCAAGTGTTCGCCAAAGGGCACCAAGCGTGATTTGTCCCGGCGAGTTCGCAAATTGCCGCCAGGATCCATGGCCAAGACCGAAGAGTGGCGAGGGCTCCCCAACAAACCGGATGCTTGGCCCTCCTTCATGGGATAGAAATGAGCTCCCGTCACAAACCACCCACCCTCGCGCACCACGGCGGCCGCAGATTGGCCAATGGCACGTTGCAGTTGCAAAACATCGGCCACCGGCCAAGCTTGGTTCTCGGGATTCCCACGGAGGGCCAACTGCAGTTCGCCCCTGGCATCCGTCGCACAAACGGGAAAAAGGAACATGGTCTCTGCCCAAAGCAGCATTTCTGGCCGGGTTTGGGATTCCGCCACGGCCCCTTCGGCCAAGCTCAAGTGGCGATTCAAAATGTGGTTTGGACCCGAAGCAGAAGTCTTCTCCCCCACTTCAATGTTGGGTTGAATCGCCAAGCAATCCAACGAGTCCGAATTTGGCCGCGGAGCAGGACGCAGCAAGGCCGGGAGTCCTGCCAACAAAAGTGCCAAGGGAAAGACGACAAGTTCCCAGCGCCGTTGGCGATCCCCGCCCAGTTTCCAGAGCCATCCTCCGGCCAACAACACGAGGGCAGTGAGTCCCATCTCCCCTACCGAAAATGCCAACTCCGGCCCACCCGGAAGGGCCGCCCAACCCAAGGCCGGGGATTGCCAAGGCAAACCACCGAAGAGCCAATGCGCCCGGAACCACTCGGAAAGAAACACGGCCCCGGGACCGGCCAGGGCCGGAGATAAAAAATGACGCAGGCGGCGGTAGGCCATACCCTCCAAGATCCAAAACGGACCCAGCAAGATGGCGGGCCCCAGGGGCAGCCAAGGGCTGGTAAAACTCAACACGGTTCCAGCCAGACCACAGGCCAAGAAACCGCCCCAAGCATCCCCCCAACGCCGCCCACCGTGTTCCCAATAGAGCAGGCGCAACGGGATGTAGAGCAAGATCAACCAGCCCGGCCCAAATCCCGGCAGGGCACCAACCCGAACCAGAGCGGCCAGGGTGGGCAGGATCAGGTTTGCCGCCCAACCCCGGGTCAACCAAGGAGAAAGGGAACTCATCCGAGGCGCAAAAAGGACAGGGGTTCGCCGACCGCCACGGAAGTGGAGGCAGGCAAATGCAACAGGGCCTCGGCACCCGCGAAGGCAGTCCAATCTCCCGACCCCATTGCCGGACGGGGCCGCAAGCGGGGACATGAAGAATCTTCTCCCTCTACGAGAGATGCCAACAAGAACAAATCTCGCGACCCGGATTGCACAGCCTCGGCAGCAATCCCAAGTTCCATGGTGCGAGCACCGGGGGAATGTTCGCCAGCAAGAGCGCGCAACAATGGGACGGCAAACAATTCGAAGGCCACGAAGGAAGAGACGGGATTACCAGGCATGCCAAGGACAAAGGTCGATCCTCGCCTTCCCGCCCAGAGTGGTTTCCCAGGTTGCATGGCCACGCCGTGAAACAAGCACTCGACCCCGGCCTCGGCAAAGACCTGCGGCAGGTGGTCGCGGCGACCCACACTGACCCCGCCCAAGGTGACCAACAAGTCGGCCTGCTCCAAAGCGGAGTCCACCTGGACCGCGATAGCGGCTGGGTCATCCGGAATGTGGGTCTGAGAAATCACCTCGGCTCCGGCAGAGTGACTCTGCAGAACTGCAGCCAAACGATTGGAGTCCCGAACTTGAGAATCCGAGGGTTGCTCCGTCCAAGGAATGACCTCATCGCCGGTGGCAAGGATGGCGACCTGGGGACGAGGGAAGACCGCCAAGGGGTCGGCCCCCGAACCAGCTGCGGCCACCACATCGGTGGACCGAAGACGATGGCCAACAGGCAAAAGGACGCGCCCTGCGGAACCCATTTCTCCGGCGCGGCGAATGTGCTTGCCCAATGTTGGGGCCACATCGAGGGCCAATAGATTCTCTTCCGCCGAGGCCTGCTCGATGGGCACGACGGCGTCCGCCCCCTCGGGTACGGTGCCCCCGGTCATGACCGCCACGGCCTCGCCAGGGCCCACCGGAGGAAACTCTTCCGTCCCCGCGAACACCACTCCGCGGATGGAACGCGGAGCCGTCCCATCCTCCGAGCGCACTGCCCAACCATCCATGGCCGACCGCGAAACCGGGGGTTCGTCCCGATCCAGGACCAAGGGGCTGGCCAACACCCGGCCCACGGCCTCCGCCAGGGGGCATGTTTCCTGAGATTGGGGCGCCGGTGCCACCTCGGGCAACAGGCCGGCAGCCTGGCCATAGGGCAGAAGTTTCCAAGCGGAGTGGGTAGAGGAGGACGTTCTAGAACTCATGGGACAAACTCGCCAAAGAATGGGACAATGTTAGGTGTCTCCACACGTAAACAGCCAGCCCATGCATTCTCGTCTCTCCCCCCTTCTCCTTCCGCTCCTGATTGCCTGCTCGCCAGGCTCCCCGGAAGCGGCCGGATCTCAAGATTCCAAGGAACCCATCCCTCTTATGGTGCGCGTGGAGTTACCCCAACAAAGGCCCATGGAACTCACTTTGGAGACCATCGCCGATGTGATCTCCTTGGATGAAGTGGATGTCTTCCCGGAGCAAACGGGCCCGGTGGTGGAAATCCTCGCAGAGGAGGGTCAGCGCGTGGCCGCCGGCACCCTGTTGTGTCGCCTGCGCGATACCGAAGTAAAACTCAGCTTGCAGGAAGCGCAAGTTCGATGGGACGAAGCGCAACAAGAGGCTGGTCGAGCCCAACGCGACCACGACCGCAACTTGGCCCTGGCCCAACAATCCACTTCAGGGGGAACATCCCTCCTTTCCAAACGGGACCTGGAAACCAGTGCCCAGGCCCTGGTAACGGCCCTGACGGCCCAAGCAGCGGCCAAAGTTGCCGTGGATCGGTCCACCTTCGCAGTCTCTCAGTGCTCGGTCACGTCCCCCATTGATGGGGTCGTCACCTTGCGAGAAGTTTCCCTCGGGGACACGGCCAGCCCGGCCAGTCGGGCCTTTCGGGTCGTGGATGACCTCCACCCTCGAGTCATTTTTCACCGCCCGCAACGCGAAATGTCCCTCCTCGCCGTGGGCCAAACTTTGGTCGGCACTTCGGAGGCCCTGTCCTTTGCGGTCCGCGGCCGCTTGGAACGCATTGCCCCCGTAGTGGATCAAGAAAGCGGCACCCTAAAAGTGACGGCCATCCTCGAACCCGAGGCCGGCGAAAGGATCCCGATCGGCATCCTGCTGCATCTGCGCATTGTTCTGCAGCGACATGAAAATGCCCTGCTGATCCCCAAAAGGGCAATTCTCCACGAGGGCGACCAGGCCTTTTTCTTCGTCGTTCGCGAGGGACGAGCCGTCCGCTTGCCCTTGGCTTTCGGTTTTGAGGACAGCGAGTTTCAGGAAGTGATCGCGGCGGACTCCGCTGCCGAATCCTTGACACCTCAGGATGCGGTCGTCGTCGTAGGCGGCGAACGGCTCAAGGACGGCAGTAAGGTGGACGTGGTCGAATGAAGCGCGGCGGTCTCCTCGCCCTTGGGGTAAATCGTCCGGTGGGCATGCTGATGGTGTTTTGCGCCACCACCGTGTTTGGTTTGGTTTCCCTGGGCAAGTTGCCATTCAACCTCATGCCGGATCTGGATTATCCCACATTGCGGGTGCGTTCGGAATGGCCCGGTGCGGCGCCCGAGGACATCGAGCAGCGGGTCATCGAACGCCTGGAGGACAACCTTTCGACGGTCGGTGGCCTAGTGCGCATGGGCTCCACGTCGCGGGCCGGCATGGGAGAAGTTCGCCTGGAATTTGCATGGGGATCCAACCTCCCCTTCTTGGTCCAGGAGGTCCGCGAGCGGTTGGATCGTGTTTTTCTTCCGGCCGGGGCCGAGCGTCCCCTGATTCTGCGTTACGACCCGAGCCTGGACCCGGTCATGCGCCTGGCCTTGGCCGGAGATTCCGATTTGGTGCGCCTGCGGGATCTTGCCGAGTTGGAAATCGAGCGCGAGTTGGAGGGAATTACGGGCGTGGCCGCAGTCCAGGTGCGAGGTGGACTGGAAGACGAAATTCAGATTCGTCTGGACCCCCAACTCTTGGTAGCCGCTCAATTGACCCCGGAATTTGTGCGCACTCGCTTGCAGGAAGAGAACATCAACGTGCCCGGCGGCAATCTTCGCGAGGGAGAAGTGGAGTATGTCGTGCGCACTCTGAACGAATTTCGCACCCTGGAGGAAATTGAAAACCTACCCATGGTGCGCCGGGGACAAAGCACCCTTCGGCTCTCGGATCTGGGCCAAGTCGAGCGAACCGCCAAGGACCGCGACGTCATTCTGCGGGTAGCCGGACAGGAGGCAGTCGAAATTGCCATCTACCGGGAGGCCGGGGCCAACCTAACGGCAGTGGCTGCCGCCGTCCGCAAGCGGCTCTTCGAGGCCGAGGCAAAACCAACCGGATCCCGCGAAATGGATCAAAGCCAGGGCAAGAACAAACAGACCCGCCGCCCACCCCTGGTAGAAAAACTCCCGGCCGGAATCCACCTGAGTGTGCTCTCCGACCAATCGCTGTTTGTAGAGGACGCCATTGGTGAAGTGATCCGAGCCGCCATTTTGGGTGGCCTCTTGGCCATTCTCGTTTGCTACCTTTTCTTGGGCCAAGCGACCCTCACCTGGATTATTGGTTTGGCCATTCCGGTCTCGATGGTCGCCTCCTTCGGGGCCATGTTCACCACCGGAGTTAGCCTCAATGTCATGTCCTTAGGGGGATTGGCCCTGGCCGTGGGAATGCTCGTGGACAATGCCATCGTGGTCCTGGAATCCATGGGACGGTGCCGGGATGAGGGCGACCCGCCGCTGGAAGCGGCCCTGCGCGGAGTCCGCGAGGTCGGATCGGCCGTCACCGCCTCGACCCTGACGACCATTGCGGTCTTCGCCCCCATCCTCTTCGTCGAGGGGGTTGCGGGTCGGGTCTTTGGGGACCAGTCCCTGACCGTCGTTGCCGCCCTCATGCTCTCCTTGGCTGTGGCCCTCCTCTTCATTCCTGGTCTGGCCGCACGTTTGATTCCCTCTCCTCAGGAAGACCGCAGGGCGAATGCGCCCCATCGCCTCTTCGCACGCCTGCGTTCCGGCCCCTTCCGCGGCCTGCGCAAACCCAATCGTCGTGCTTGGATCTTGGGCCTGCTCTTTCTTTTCCTGGCATTGGCCGCTCAAACTCGAGCGGGCATGCTTGCCGCGCCCTGGCAAGAGCAATGGAATGACCAAGCATGGCGGGTACCCGACGAGATCAAGGACAGCGTTCGGATTTGGGGTGCTTGGGGCACCTTGCTCTTTGTCCCCTTCCTGCTTGGCCCCGGCCGCCCCCTCTTGCAGGCCCTGGGTCGGTTGGTGGCCGATTGCGTGGGGGCTGTGGGCGCGTTGTGCCGACTCATCCTGGGAGTCTGCGGCTTCTTGGCCGGCCTGGTTCTGCGACCCATGGCCGCTCTCACCGGACGGTTTTTGCGTGCTGCCGATCGCCACTATCCGGTTTTCCTGACCCGATCCATCCGCCACCCGGCCCCCATCCTGGGGACCACGACCCTGCTCGCCCTCGCTTCTTTCTTGGCCGCCAGCAGTCTCGGCACCGAACTTCTGCCGGAGGTGCGGCAAGGGGAATTGACCGCTCTCCTGCACTTTCCTCCTGGCACACCATTGGACAAAACCGACCGATTGGCCGCCGCCCTAGAGCGACGCTTGGCGCAACTTCCGCATACGCAAGGGACCGCCTCCCTGGTGGGTTCGCCACGAGAGGAAATTGGCGAGGAGGGCGATGGACCGAACGTGGCCCGCTTGCTCCTCAAGACCCCTCCCCTTACCGAGATGCCGCACGCCGAAGAGGAGTTGGAGGGAATTTTACGGGACATTCTCGCGGCAGAACCCGCCCTGAACCGATTTGAAATCCGGAAGCCGGCCCTGTTCTCCCTGGAAGCCCCCTTGGAAATCGAAATATTGGGACAGGATCTGGAACAGGGGTCGCGCCTAGCGGAAGAAATTGCCCCGCAACTGGCCGGGGTGTCCGGCATCGTGGATTTACGGAGTTCCCACCGACGCGGCCATCCGGAACTGCAAATCACCCTGGATCGGGACCGACTGGCCCAACATGGGTTGGATCTTGCGCAGGTCGCCACCCGTCTGCGCTTGGCCGTGGAGGGAGAAGTCGTCACGACCTTTCCGGAAGAGGATGAACGGCTGGATATTCGGATCCGCGCCAATCTTGGCCAAGGGAGTCGCGTCGCCATGTTGCGCTCTTTCCCCGTGAACTCCGATGCCGAGCACCCCCTCCCGCTGGAGGCCGTGGCCGACATTCGAGTTGCCTTTGGTCCCAGTGAAATCCGCCATATTGGGAGTCAACGTGTCGTGGTTCTGGCAGCGGCATTGGAGGGAGGGCTGGTGGATTTAGGCGGTGCATCGGCGGCCACCGAGGCCGTCCTGGCCCGAACTCCGGTCCCCGCTGGCACGACCCTTCGTCTCGGTGGCCGCAAGCAGGAAATGGAAGCGGCCCTGGATTCGCTGGGATTTGCCCTGGCCTTGGCGCTGTTCCTGGTCTTTGCGGTCATGGCCGCTCAGTTTGAATCCTTTGTCCAACCCCTCATTGTCATGGCCACGGTTCCACTGGCCGGCATTGGAGTGGTGTGGGCCCTGAAATGGACCGACACCCCGATCTCGGTCGTGGCCATGTTGGGAACCGTCATCTTGGCCGGCATCGTGGTCAACAACGCCATCGTTCTGGTGCATTATATCAACAGTCATCGAAAAGCCGGTATGGCCCTGGAAAAGGCCGTGGTGGAGGCCGGTCGGGCCCGACTCCGACCCATTGTCATGACGAGTTGCACGACCATTTTGGGCATGTTGCCGATGACGGGTTGGTTCGCCAACGTGCCCGGTTTGGCCATCCTCGGGGGCGCCCAAGGGGCGGAACTCCGCGCCCCCATGGCCCTGGTGGTCATTGCCGGTCTCTTGGTCTCCACCATCCTGACCCTGATCGTGATCCCCACCTTTTACGCTACCGTGGCGGGAGCAAGACGACAGGCTCGAACATGATCGGCCTCCAAGACCTTTTTCGTCGTCTCATCCATCGCCCCATTGGGGTCCTCATGGTGACCTTGGCTGTCCTGGTGGCCAGTTTGGTGGCAACCGCGCGCATTCCGGTCGCCCTCTTACCGGCCGGCCTCTCCTCTTCCTCCATTCAGGTGTCTGCGGCCTGGCCGGGGGCCCACCCCAACGAAGTGGAAACGCGCGTGGTGCGCCCCTTGGAGGAGGAGCTGCGCGGCCTCAAGGACCTGACCGAAATGCGTTCTCGGTGTAGCGAGGGTAGGGGTTCCGTCAGCCTGACCTTCACAGGTGATACCGACATGGATGTCGCCTATGCCGAGGTGGCCGATCGAATCGAACGGGCCCGAGCGCGGCTCCCCGTGGAAGTGGATCGGGTCCTTGCCCAGCGTTGGTCCGGGGATGCCATTCCAGTCCTTTGGTGCGGAATTTTGGTTTCAGACGAACATCGGGACAGCGCTCAAAATTGGGTGGCTGAGCTCTTGATCCCCCGCTTGGAGGCCGTGGATGGCGTCGCCCAAGTGAATGTGCATGGCTTGGAGCCACGCTCGGTTCGCATTTTGGTGAATCAGGAACGGGCCGCGGCCGCGCGCGTGGATTTGGGCAGCCTCTTCCGCCGCTTGCAGGCTGACAATCTGTCCTTGCCCGCCGGCGATCTGGAAGAGGCCGGGGAGCGCTGGCTGGTGCGGGTGGATGGGCGTTTTCGATCCGCGCAGGAGTTGGAAAATTTTCCACTCGGCAATGGACAGAGATTAGCGGACATTGCCCGCGTCCTCACCGTCCGCAGCATTCCGGAGTCTTTTTTCCGGGTGGATGGTTCCTATGCCCTGGGGATGGCCATCAATAAGGAAACGGCAGCCAACACCTTCGAAGTCTGCGCTCGGTTGCGCCGCGTGCTCGAGGATGACTTGCCCAAGGATCCGATTCTCGGACGCTTGCAATACAACATCTTTTTCTCAGAAGGGGATCTGATTGGCGACTCTCTCCGCAACCTTGTGCAGGATGCCGCCTGGGGGGGACTCTTGGCCTGTTTGGTCTTGTGGCTCTTCTTGCGCCGCATTGGCTCCACGCTCCTGGTGGCCTCGGCCATTCCCTTTTCCGTTCTCGCGACCTTGGCCTGGCTCTGGGCATCCGGCGGCACCTTCAACCTCATGTCCTTGATGGGCATCACGATTTCCATTGGCATGCTGGTGGACAATGCCGTCGTCATCGTCGAGAGTATTGTCCGTCGCCGCGAGCGAGGCGAGGATGTTCTGGAAGCCTGCGTGCGCGGGCCTGCCGACATGGTGCTGGCCGTCGCAACAGCGACCCTGACCACGGTCATCGTTTTTCTGCCACCCATTTTCCTGGCTGAGGGGCGCGACTCCAAAATTTTTGCCACGGGGATTGGTGGCCCCCTTTGTGTCGCCATATTGGCCGCCCTAGCCCTGGCCATTCTCGTGGTCCCGGTAGCTTCACGATTCCTCAGACCACCTCCGGTCCGGCGACCCAATCCTCAGGATCCCAAGGGAACGAAAGGACCCATGCCGACCCTGGCCGTTTGGGCCCTACGCCACCGAGTAGCGGCCACGTGTCTGGCCTTGGCATTCCTGGCCTCAGGCCCCTTGGCCAAGGGAAACGGTGGTTTCCAAGAGGGCCTGAGCTTGGGTGGCACGCAAATGGAATACGAAGTGGATTTCGTGGACAATGCCAGCTTGAGAAGGCGGGAACGGGCCATGTTGGCCCTGGAAGCGCCCCTGCTCGGCACCCTGAATGAGGCCCTAGGGAGCCCGAATATTGGGACCAGTTTTTCTCGCGGCGGCGGTAGCCTTTTCCTTTGGCCCGACTTGCCGCCTTCCCCGGAAGCAAAGGAGCGGATCGAATCTCTCCTCAAAGAGCACCTTCCCAAGGATCCTCTCTACAAAGTCAAAATCCGCGACAAGTTCTCTGACCAAGGGAGCCGGGATCGCTGGCAACGATTGGGGATTTCTGGCCCGGACAGCATGGTCGTGGCCAGTTTGGCCGAAGAGGCCCGGTCCCAGGCCCGGAACATGGAAGTTTGGGAGGAAGTTGCGGACCGATCCCAACCGGCCCAGGAAATTCTCGTGCGGCTGGACCGGGAACGTCTGCATCGGCTCGGCGGCACCAGCCGCAGTATCCTGAATGTGGTGGAGTATGGCCTGCGCGGCATGATGGTTTCCCGCATGCAGTACGAGTCCGGGGACATCCCCTTGATCATGGAGTTCGACGAGCCGGAATATCCCGATCGGGAACGCTTGCGCCGGATTGGAGTCCTGGCAACCGAGGAGGGACGCTTGGTTTCCCTGGATTCGATTGCCGAGTTTGAGAATCGCCGAGCTCCGGCCAAGATCCGCCGCCGCAATGGCAAAACGGAGGAAATCCTTGGCTTGAAGCATGCCTCCAAGGACCTGCAAGTGGCTGGCCTAGCCCTGGAAGAATTGATGGGGGCTGTTTCCCTGCCCGAGGGATATCACTGGGAGTCCTTGGGTGGTTGGGCAGAATTCCAAAAGGACTCCTCCGAACTCGGGGTGGCCTTCCTTCTGGCCGTGGCCCTAGTCTTCTTGTTGATGGGATTGCTATTCGAATCCCTGGTCCTTCCCCTCTCCGTTCTGATCACCATTCCGTTTGCCATCGTCGGCTCTCAATGGGCCTTTGCCCTGACTGGTCTGCCCATGGATCTCGTGGGCATGATTGGCATGATTGTTCTGGCCGGGATTGTCGTGAACAATGGCATTGTTCTCTTGGACCGCATTTTGCGATTGGAAGGCCGCGGGATGAAACGCGAAGAGGCCGTGCGTCAGGCCGTGAGCGACCGCCTACGACCCGTCTTGATGACGGCCCTTACGACCATCGCGGGCCTGCTCCCGATTGCTCTTTCGACCCCCGACGGCTCCGGGATCTCCTTCCGGACCCTAGCCGTAGGGGTCTCCGGAGGCCTGGCCTTTACGACCTTTTTCACCCTATGGGTGGTCCCTCTCCTGTATTCCCTCTTTCAGGATCTGGGGCGGGTCCTGCGCACCGAACTCCTTGATCGAGTTGTTTCGCGTTGACCCCTTGCCGTTCTGGCCCTCCTCAGGGACAATGCGGGGCCGGAAAGACGATGCATCCTCGCCCCGTCCACGCTCCCCGCTCTTTGCGCCGCTTCGCGGTTGCTGTTGCTGAATTCAACAGCGATCTCACCGACGCATTGCTGCAGGGTTGTCTGGCCGGTTTTGAAGAGGGTGGCATTGCTGCCAGCGAGATTTCCGTCGTCCGTGTACCGGGCGCCTTCGAACTTCCCTTGGCCTGCGATCGTTTGGCCTCGGATCAAGAGTTTGCGGCCATTGTGGCCCTAGGGGCGGTGGTCCGCGGAGATACGCCGCATTTCGACTTTGTGGCCGGGAGTTGCGCCGAGGGTCTCA
>CAYXFZ010000053.1:0-5696 GCA_964464385.1 uncultured Planctomycetales bacterium | reverse complement strand
TTGGAACACAAGATTCCCGTGATCTTTGGGGTGCTCACTACGGACACGCTCGCGCAAGCCCAACACCGGGCCGACCCGCAGTGTTTGCGGAGTTCCGATGGGGGTGCCGATGTGATAACGGAAAAGGAAACTCCGCGCTCCAACAAAGGATGGGAAGCGGCCCGCACCGCCCTACAAATGGCCGACTTCGTGGGAGAAAGAGCTTGAACGCTCCGATCCGCAGGCGAACTCGGGCCCGTGAAATGGCCCTGCAATTCCTCTATACCTTGGAGTTTCGGGGCTCGCTGGCCATGGAGGAATTGGATGCCTTCATTGACCATCACGCCAAGCGATTGCAGGATCCGAGGGGCCGCCAAGAGGTGACCGATTACACCCGGGTTCTCCTCCAGGGCGTGCAGGCCAGCCTCACTGAATTGAATACTTGGATCGAGCGGATCGCTGCCAATTGGCGCCTGGAACGGATGGCGCACCTGGATCGCAATGTTTTGCGACTGGCTCTTTGGGAGTTGTTGTACGCCCCCGAGGTCCCATTCAAGGTGGTCATCAACGAGGCCATTGAATTGGCCAAGAAGTTTTCTACGGCTTCCTCCGGCTCCTTTGTCAACGGGATCTTGGATCGAGCCCGCATGTTGATTGAGGAACAACGTGCCGCCGGTGCCGTCACCTTCGTGCCGCCGGACCGCATGTTGGCCCTCCCCCGCGAGGCCACCAGCGAGGCCCTACCGGACATTCCTCTTCCTCGTCCCACTCGCAGCGGCCCGCCGTCCACCGCGTCTGGCGGCGACGGGGAATGTTAAATCGTTTCCGAAACGGCCTGACACGAACGCGCAATCGCTTGGCGCTGGCCCTGGGCCGATTGCAGGGCGAAACCGATCTGGACCGCGCCCGCGAGGCCCTGGAAGAACTCGTGTGGAGTGCGGACCTGGGACCGATTGCTGGCGACCTCTTGGATCGTGCCGATCGCGGCATTGCTGCTGGCGAATTTGACTCCGCTGCGGCATTGTTGCCGTGGCTGCGGGGGGTGTTGGGGGCAAAACTCATGGATGTGGAAGTGCCGATTCGTTTTGCGGCCCAGGGTCCGACCGTGGTCCTCCTGGTGGGTGTGAATGGCTCCGGCAAGACCACGACCCTGGCACGCTTGGCACATTGGCTCCAGGGCCAGGGTCGGACCCCCTTGGTCGCCGCCGGCGATACCTTTCGGGCCGCCGCGGCCGATCAGTTGCAAGCTTGGTGTGATCGCCTCGGGGTGGAGTTGGTGCGTGGTGCCGATGGCGCGGATCCGGCCTCGGTGGCACACGATGCCTGCAATCGTGCGTTGGCCTTGGGCGATCCGGTTCTCTTGATGGATACAGCCGGTCGTTTGCATACCCAAACCAACTTGATGCAAGAATTGGCCAAGATGGTTCGCACCACTGCGCGTCAAATTGCGGATGCTCCGCACGAGACCTTGCTCGTGCTCGATGCCACGGTCGGGAGCGATGCTCTAGTCCAGGCCCGTTCCTTTCAGGAATCGGTGCCCGTTTCTGGCATCGTCTTGGCCAAGTTGGACGGGACGGCCAAGGGTGGCGCCATTTTTTCCGTACAACAAGAGTTGCAACTCCCGGTCAAGTTCGTCGGCATGGGCGAAGGTGCCAAGGATCTCGAAGTGTTTCAGGCAGGGCCCTTTTTGGACGCCCTCCTCGAACCCATTCCCGCATGACCTCCATTCCTGGGTCCATCTCACCGGGCCGGGTCGCCCTCATGGTGGCCCTGGTCCTCGTGCCCGCTTGGCTCTGGATTCCCCGGGTGTTGGATGATCCCCGCTTCGATGGTGCAGTTTTTTCGGTGTTGAGTCTGGCCGCCGTGGGCTGGATGAGGCCGCGGAGCCTCCCTGGCACGGGCTGGTTTGTGCTCGCCTTGGTGTGCGGCTTGCCGGTGGCCCTTTTGGATTCCCCGGCCCCTCCCTGGGGCGGGTTGGTGGATCGGGCACCGCTCCTGGCCGCTTGGGCCGCGGCGGCGGCCATGGCCGCGGGGGGTGCTGCCCTGGCGCGGGCCTGGACTTGGATTTTGTTGGGATTGGGGCTTGCCGCCGGGACCAATTTGTTCCTGTTCTTTGGAGTCGATCTTTTCTCGGCCCTGCCCGGGAAAAGTGCCGCACGCACACCTCCCTTTGCCGGGACCAATCATGCGGTGGAGGTCCTGGCCCCTGTCGCGGTCGCCATTGCCGCTCGCCAGCGCTGGGGTCGGGGCCCAGGTCCGTGTTGGTCCGGGCCACTGGAAGTGGGCAGTGGTCTGGTGGCGGCGATGGCCGTCGGTCTGCACGGGACCTTGGCCGGTTGGATCAGTCTGCCACTGGGTCTGCTCTGGGTCGTGCGTCGGCCCGGCGCCCGCCGCTTGGCCGGGATCATGGTGGGTCTCTTGGTTTTGGGCGCATCTTGGCCCCCACCAGCGGCCCTTGCCGCGCGGAACGCCCATGCCTCCGAGAGTGTTTCGATTCCGGTGCGTTGGCAGAACGATTTGGATGCCCTGGCGGCTGTTGCCCGGCATCCGACGGGCATCGGCCTAGGGCAATTCGAACTCCGCAATCCTGAGTTCCGTTCGCCCGAGGCCCTGCGCTTGGCCAGTCGAAATTGGCGGGACTCGGCCACGCCCCGGGCCAAGGACCCGCACTTGGAGCCCATGCTGGCACTCTTGGAGACGGGTTGGTTGGGCGCCCTCTTTCTCCTGGTGGCGCTCCTTTGTTTGTTGCGCGCTCCGCTGGCCCCGTGGACCATCGCTCCCCTCTTGGTCCTCATGCTACACGCTTTGGTGCGGAGCCCGTTTAGCGATAACGGTGTGGCCTTGGCCCTGACCGCCCTCTTGTTGGGCACACGCGGCGGGGCAACGGGACGCGATTCGGGATCGGCGGCGGGATCGCGACAACTGCCGCGGATCATGGCCGGCCTGGCCGCCCTCTTGGCCATTCCTCAGATGGGTGGGGAGTGGTTCACTTCCCGGGCCCTGGCACCAAGTTTGGAAGAGGGCACGGTTCCCGTTGCCCATCGTGGGGCCCTGCGGACCGCCCTGCAGTTCCGCCCCTGGGATGCCCGCGGCTGGAGTTTGTTGGCCGCAGCGCAGGGACGGGCCGGGTCGGGTCCCGAAGAGGTGCGCGTTTCCTTGGACCGGGCCCTCGCGGCCGATCCGGCCAATTTATTCGCCTTGACCGCGCGAGTGAAGTTGGAGATGCTGGACGGTCAAGTGGGCGCAGGATTGAAGTTTTTGCGGCGGGCGGAGGGAGTCGCGGGGAATCATCCCGCTGTGTTGGAGGCCCGCACTTTGGTATTGGAGGATCAGGCCGCCCTGCAGCGACGATTGGGGAAGGGGTTGTTGACAGCAGAACCCTTGGCCGCCCGCCCCCACTTCCTGGCCGCACATGTATTGACGGCCCTTGTTGCGGCACGACGTGGGGATTTGGACGAATCGCGTGATGCCCTGCGGGCCGCATTATTCTATGCGGGGGAGAACCGCGCCCGCATGGCCCGCCTGATTCGCACCGAGTTCCTAAGCCCGGCCATGGTGCATAGCTTGGCGGGAAATATCCTGGCGGATTGGCAGGAAATCCTGGGGCCGGGGCCAGGGTCGGGGTCGGGATCCGGGCCGGAATCCGGCGGGTCCTAGACGTCCTCTTCCGTCTCGAGCTTCTCGATCCGGTAGGCGCGGGCCATGCCCTCGTAAGAGAGCCCCTCTTCCCGGAAACGCTGGTTGGCAGAATTGCGGGCAGCATTGCGGGCCCGAGGGAGTTCGCCGGGCCAAATGCGGGCGGTGTCGGCGCGACGACGCCCCAGGAGGTGACCCAGGATGACACTCCGTTCGCCAGGGTTCTCCAGCGGGCCAACCACTTGGTTGTCTAGGGAATCATCCAACAGGTTGCCAATTTGGTTCCGCAACCAGGGACGGATGCGATCCTCGGGGTCCCAGCGGGGATCGGCCACGGGACGCACCCGGCGCGAGACCCAATCTTGGGTCATCACGGGAAGATTGTGGGTGGCCGCAGTGTTGGCAAAGGCCTCGGCTGCCTGCAGGGGTGGGCCGTCCCCATCGCCGCGAATTTCATCCAGGATGCTCTGGGCGGTAGTTCGAGCCAATTCGAGTTGTTGGGAAATGCGCCAAAAATCCACGACGAATTCACGGACCTCGGCCAACTCCGGCATGGTGCGGGCCCGTTGGGAGGTCGGAAGGGCCAGGATGGCCAGTCCCTCGAAGATGAGGGGTTCGGGAAGGAAAGTGTCCAGTTCGGAAAAGGCAAGTTCGCGGAGTCGGTCG
Source organism: uncultured Planctomycetales bacterium (assembly GCA_964464385.1). Lineage (GTDB taxonomy): Bacteria > Planctomycetota > UBA1135 > UBA1135 > UBA1135 > CAYXFZ01. The sequence continues at coordinate 1,415 of CAYXFZ010000053.1, read as the reverse complement.
TGACCAATGCGTTCCAGTTCGGTCAGTTCCGAGGAGGGAATGAGTTCCTCGTAGAGGAGATACTCAACGCCACGCTCGGTCGCGAAGGCGGCCAGGTCCCCGGCGTCCGTGGCCGCGGCGCGGAGCGTGAGGGCAGCACGGTTCAGGAGATAGTCGCGGAGGAGGCGCTCCTCGGTGACCTCCTCGCGGGTCAGGAAGGGTTCCGTTTCAACGCGAGGATCCTCGGGAGGGCGGGCGTAAAGAGTAAAGCGGTGAAAGTCATAGTAGCCCTGAAGGGCGTCCTCCTCCGGCGGGTCGGAGGGGGCCCAGGCAGTGACGGCCTCGGTCCTCAGGGAGGCAGAGGAGAGGACTAGGGCACGGAAGGTCACGGCCTCCTCCAATTCCAGTTCGCGACGCTGGCTGAAATTCATGTCAGACTCGAAGAAGTTCTGCAGTTCTTGTTCGTCGGGTTCCAGAGCGGAGGCCTCGGCAAAAAATGAGTCGGCGTCCAGGATGACAAATTCGTATTGGACTTCTTCGTAATCCTTGGCCCATTGGTCCAGGACATCGGCCCCCGTGGGAATGACCGTGCTGGCCAGGAGGGATTCCAGGGCACGGACCTGCAGGATCTTGCGGAGCATGGCCTCGTAATCGAGAGGATTGCGGAAGCCAAAATATCCCCGCCAGATTTGTTCATAGTCCACGTTCAGCATGCGCAACTGCAATTGCAAATACTGGCCCAGTTCCTCGTCTCCAACCAGAACCCCAAGATCTTCCGCCAGGAGGCGCTTGGCGGCATAGGCCAGGACATCCTCGGTGCTGGCATCGGTAGGGCCGCCACCAAATAGGCGCCGATCCCAATGCAAGTATTGGCGAGAAGCCCGGTATTCCTCCTGGGTGATCCCTGCCGGACCACTGGGAAGTTCCAAGCGGGCCATTTCTGCGGGCCCACCATTGATCCAGTTCCCAATGACCATGGTCATGGGACCCGTGATGGAAAATATCACGAGGCAAAAAACAGCGACAAAGAGGAGAAGCCATCTCTTCCCCGCGGACATCTCCTTTTTGGAGGGCGGGGAGTCAGGGCCTGGGGACGATGTGGGAGAATTCATGGGCATTTGTAAGCAAGAAGCGAAGTAGTGTAGCCCCCCAACCTGGAAACTGGCCAGCTTCTAGTCGGGAGGGGAGGCAGCGTCCGGCTGTCCTGTCACATCCCCGCCCTCACTCTCCTCCCCCTGGGGTCCTTCCTCCACCGGGGCGGCTAGGCGCCCGGCCTCAGGCAATTCCCCCAGATCCCGAAGCCCAAAACAATCCAGGAACTCCCGGGTCGTTCCGTAGAGGAAGGGCCTCCCGGGAAGTTCCGCTCTCCCCAAAATGCGAACCAATTTTAAATCGAGGAGGTGCCGCAAGTGAGGTCCAGACTGCACCCCCCGAAT
>CAYXFZ010000052.1:13356-18232 GCA_964464385.1 uncultured Planctomycetales bacterium | reverse complement strand
TGTTGTCCACTGTGGTTTACAGTCAGGTTGCCGAGCATGCCCGCTGGGGCGGCGTGGTTCCTGAAATCGCCGGCCGCAGTCATCTCACCCGCATCGTGCCCGTGGTCGAAGAAGCTCTGGCTATGGCCCAACTTCCCGGGGGCAGGCCGGATGCCATCGCCGTTACTTGTCGTCCGGGACTCTTGGGTTCCCTCCTGATCGGTACGACGGCAGCAAAGGCCCTGGCTTTGGCCTGGAATCTTCCCTTGACGGGCGTGCACCATGTTCAGGCTCACGCCTATGCCGCACTCATGTCCACACCAACCTGGGAATTTCCGTACATCACCTTGACCGTTTCTGGAGGACACACCAGCCTTTGCCGAACCGACTCGCCATTGGATCACATCGAACTGGGAGCTACCTTGGATGATGCCGCGGGTGAAGCCCTGGACAAGGGCGCAACCATGCTCGGCCTGGGCTATCCGGGTGGCCCGGCCATCGAACGCTTTGCCTTGGGTCTGGAGCCCGATCGAGACCACTTCAAACTTCCTCTTTTGGCCAAAGATTCTTTGGATTTTTCCTTTTCGGGTTTGAAGACCGCCCTGCTCTACACCTTGAAGGGTCCCGGCGGGAAACGGGATCAGGCCAACCTCATACCGGAAGATGCCCTCCCCGGCTTGGCGGCATCTTTCGAATTTGCCGTTGTTGAAACTCTTGCCCGCAAGGCCATGCGTGCAGTGCACCAAGAGGGCATTCCCCGCATCTTGGTCGGGGGTGGAGTTGCTTGCAACCAGCGCTTGCGAAAACGACTTCAACACCATGCTTCTCAAGAAGGAGTTTTGGTACACATTGCTGAACCCGCCTACTGCACCGATAACGCTGTCATGATTGCTGGCTTGGGGCATGCTCAATTGGCCGCCGGATTCCAGGATGATCTGGATTTGGACGCCCAACCACGCGGATGATGCTTCTGTTCGGCTTCCGAGGCTTCAGTTTCTGAATTTACGGCCGCCAATGAAAACAACCGGATCCATGTTCCCGCGCGCTCTCCTCCTCCTTGTGTCGGCTTGCGCTTTGCTGTCGGCCTGTCTGCCCGAATTTGGGAACAAGAACGGCAAAGAAAAAGTGGAACGGGTTGCCGTTCCAATTCAGGTGAGTGCGCCCGCCACACAGGCTCGGAGTGCTGCACCGGCGACCTTTGGCGTGCCCTTGGCCGAAGGTGTTTGGCAAGATGGCGAGAACTTGGTCCTGGAATGGACGGACGGAACCAAGTCCGCGGCCGGAGCCCGTCCCTTGGCGTGGTGGGAGGACGGTTCTTGGAGTTTTGCCGAGATTGAATTTTTTGCGCCGGCCCTGCTCGCTGGGGAAACTCGCTCGGGACAGTTGGTGCACGATGAAAATGGACCGAGTTTTGCCGGGACTTTGGATTTGGTCTTGGGTGATGACAAGGAAATTTTGTTCTTCGACAATGGTTGGTTCCAACTCCAGGTTACCACGGACCAGACCGCCTTGTTTTCTTGGACCGGCGGATTGACGGGACCCATGTTCGCGTCCTTTCAATCCCAAGCCGGAGATTTCACCCCAGTACAAAGCGTTGTTGGACCTCTTCTTCTGGACCGAATGACCGGGGCTTCCACCACAGTCCGCCGAGATCTCAGCATCCTCGACGCCAAGGGCAGAAAAGTGGCCACTCTTGAGACCAGGATCACCCTTTGGCGCGGCCACCGAGCCGTCCGCATCCGACACTCCCTCGACATTCATTTGGGGCGACACAAAGTCCAAACTTGGGAACTTCTTCTACCGACTACCGCCAATGCAGCCCGCGTCGGCTTGGCCAGTGGCGGCGAGATCCAGCGCAACTCGCCGGCGCGGATCCTGCAAGTTGCAGAAGACCTTTGGAACGATGGGAGCACGAACGGCAACGGCTCGCTCCCGGGGATTTTGGCTCTGGACAACATTGCCCTGGAAATTTCTCATTTTTCCTCTTTTCACCCCAACGGCATCGCCTTGGATTCCGCCGGCCTGCACTTGGAATTGGTTGCGGACCCAGGAGACTTGGGACGAACGGAAATCTTGCTCGAAGGCTTCGGTCGCACCAGGGAGGTTTGGATCTTGGCCGCCGCGGATCCCAATGCCACGCTTGCCCAACTTTCTGCCGACATGGGCCAGACCAGTGGTGGCCCTGACCCTGCCAGCTCCATCGGCAGTGAGGCCTTTGGCCCACTGCGCCCAAACTCACCGGACGCCAGCCGAAATTCTCCAGATGCTGCCATAGAAGCCGGTTTGTCCGCTTCCATCGCAACCCTTCTAGATCGCCGCACCCGCTTGCCCCAATTGGAGCGTGGTTTTCGTCATTTCGGAGACTACACCTCGACCATGAATTCGGTCAGTTACTGGGGTGCAATGCAGGGGGAATACGACCCAGCCATGGTCCTGCTCTTGCAGGGCTTGCGGACTGCATCGCCGGAAGTGCGCAAACTTGGCCTGGAAGCTGCCTGGCACTACTCGGACGTGGACCTCGCCCCCTGGGGTGGCGCCTTTCAACATCGTGCTACTCGGCACGCAGCCGAGACTTTCATTTCCAGTTTGCTCGTCGCAGGCTTGGAGGCCCAACTCCCGGGCGGATCCGTGCAGGGCGATCCTCAGGCCATCTTGGAATGGTTGGATGCCCAGTGGGAACCAGGTTTCGCCGACGAATTGCAGGGCTGGTTGGACGAAGAAGCAGAACGGGGTCTCTCTGGCGAGGCCCTCCGTCGTCGCGCCTTGACCATGGTTGCCATGAATGAAGTGTTGCGCGCGGAAAACGCGGCGACCAACCCTGGAAATATGGACATGGAATCTTTCGTGCGCGGAATCGCCGCCGACGCGCGCATCCAAGCTCTGGGCTTTGTGAATGTGGACTCGGCCTTTGCTCCCTTCTTTGCGGACCATGGCGGCAGCTGGGATCAGTTCCCTTCGTTCCATGTGGACCCCCATCCCATTCCCATTCTGCGCCATTCCGGCGGACACGGCGTCATCCAAGGAGTTGTCCTCGCCTATCTTCTGACAGGTGAAGAACGGTTTCGCCAAGTTGCGCTTCGTTTTGCCCAACACCAAGTGAAACATGTCGTTCCAAGAGCCATCCATAAATTGGAAGAAGACCGCATAACTGGCCAAGGAGGTCTGTACACCCGCACTGTGGCCTGGCCCCTCCTCAACTTGACCACTTTGCATCTGCTCACGCGCAACGCTCCAGGCTTGAATTCTTTGGACCGACAGATCCTGCAAGCGGCGCAATCCTGCGTCAACACCTTGGCCCTGGCCCCAGCCAATCGTTATCGCTCCACCATTCACGCTGGAGTCGCTATGGAAGCTCTTGCGGACTGGCACGCGCTCACTGCAGACCCGCTTGCCATGACCACCCTTCTCGATTTGGCCCACCATTGGGTGGACAATCAATACGACACCGCCAGTCAATCCTTTCGCCATCTCCCAGGGCAAACCGGCCCCGGAAACTCGGCCATGTCAGGGCTATGCGTTTACGGTCTTTCCTATGCCGCTATGTTCGACTCGGATCCAAGTTTGCGGGATGCCTTATTGAATTCTTGGGCCGGCTTGGTTGACGTCTCGGGCTACGGAAAAAGCTTGGCCATGCGCTACCGGGGCTCTCCCCGAGTATTGGACCGAATTCGAATTCTGCGCGGAACCCTTAACTAGGAACGACCGGCAAGGGTTCGCCAAATCCATTTTGGGTTAGGATGGGTCATGCTCGCCCTCTCTATTGGCCCCCTCGCCCTTGGATTCTGCTGCCAAGTGGCCACGGAGAATCGCGTCGCCATCCTGCAATCCGGTACCCGAGTTCCCTGCCAGGCCGCTCCGCCCCTAGGGGCGACGGAATTTGCCACGGGATGGGGTCGTTGGCTGGATCTTCGTGACCCCGTGGTGGCTGTGCGCCCCGCTTCCTTGCATCCGGAGACGCTCGCCACCGTGCGCAAGATAGATTTTTCCTCCTGGGTCGCCCACGCCAGTCGCCGTGGATTGCTGTCCCAACTTCTGGATGCCGCTGAGGAAAAACACCCTCGCCATGAGAAGCTGGACGACGAAGAAATGGAAATACTTTTGGCCACCCTGGAGCAATGGGGCCGTCCTCTGGATCCCATCCCTACCCAACTCAAGCGCCAACAACGCGTGGACTGGCTCTGGACCGCCTTGCAGGGGTCACGGCAAGGTCGCGGCGCTCTCCTGACGGGGCGTTTGTTGGTGGAAATATCGGGTCCATCGGCCTTGCCCTCCAACCGATTGGGCCTTGCCGATCTTCGACGCGGTTTGCGAAGCAAGAACCCCGCAGTTCGACGTGCCGCCGGCCGCTTGGGCGCCCATCAAAAGGAAATGGATCTGGTGCGGCCTTTGGCCGAGGCCAGCCTGCAATCCAAAGAGACTCTCGGCCGCTTGCATGCCGCCTCAGCCCTGCAGGATTTGGATGCTGATTCTGCCTTGGCCGTGTGGTCCCATGCCTTGTTCCGCGGTAGATTTCAGGAACGATTATTCGCAGTTGAGAACTTAGGACGCTCGCAGATTTCCGGGGCAATCCAGCCCCTCATGGTGGCCGTCGCCGCCTCCCGTCGGGCCCCGGGACGCTTCGTTTTCTGCGGACGCCAAGTTGCACTGGTGACCGATTTTGATGTTGAAATTGCCCAAGCCGCAGCCATCGCAAAACCCAAAATATCGGTCCTAATGGAGGGGGCCGCACTCGAGGTTCGCGTGGTTTCTAGCACTCTTTCCCGCGCCGCGTGCCGCTCCCTGCGGCGCTTAACTGGGGAGAATCCTGGCCCCGGGGAAGAAGACTGGCTCCGTTGGTGGGAAGATCGGACAATGGCCGACGGATGACTGGCGTCCCCTCCATTCCCAATCCAGACTC
>CAYXFZ010000052.1:12500-13346 GCA_964464385.1 uncultured Planctomycetales bacterium | reverse complement strand
GACTCCCCCGCCATTCTGGTGCTCGAAGATGGCCGCGCTTTTCGGGGCCGATCGGTTGGTGCCCCTGGCGAACGTACTTGTGAACTCGTTTTTCATACGGGAATGACGGGTTACCAAGAGATCCTCACCGACCCTTCCTACCGTGGCCAAGGCGTGGTCATGACCTACCCGCAAATTGGCAATTACGGTACCACGGAAGAAGACGCAGAGTCCGATCGCTGCTGGGCCGAGATGATGGTCATGCGCGAATGCTCGCCCGTAGCCTCCAACTGGCGGAGTCAAAAAACCCTGCCAGAATATTTCCGGGCCCACAAGATTCCGGCAATGGATGGCATCGACACCCGCGAACTCACTCTAGCCCTCCGGGAACAAGGTGCGTTGCGCGCCGTACTCTCTACCGAAAGGGACGATGTTTCCGCTTTGGCTGCGGTGGCCGCTGCGCACCCACCTACCCAAGGCAGAAACTTGGTCTCTGAGGTGACTTGCGCGGAAGCCTTCGCCTGGACAGATCCCCTCCCGGACAGGGCATCCGCTCCGGGTTCCTCGCCGGAAATCCCCTTGGTCTGTTTGGATTTCGGTGTCAAACGCAACATTTTGCGTTCCTTGACTACCTTTGGATTTCGGGTACAGGTCCTCCCTGCCCACTCCACGGCTGGGGAAGTTATGGCGGAGAACCCTGCCGCGGTTTTTCTCTCCAACGGGCCGGGCGATCCTGCCGGCCTGCCTGAAATTCATGCTTCCGTGCGGGAGATTGCCAACTCTGGGGTCCCCGTGTTTGGGATCTGCCTTGGCCATCAGGTCTTAGCCCATGTCTTCGGGGCCCAAACCACCAAAATGAAATTTGGT
>CAYXFZ010000052.1:11773-12490 GCA_964464385.1 uncultured Planctomycetales bacterium | reverse complement strand
GTGCCAACCATCCCGTGATCGAAATTTCCTCTGGCCGCATTGACATCACTTCGCAGAATCATTCCTACGCCGTGGATCCCGATTCCTTGGCCGGCACCGGATTGGAGGTCACCCACCGAAATGGCAACGACGATTCCATCGAGGGCATGCGACATACCGAGCTACCCGTCTTCTCCGTGCAATACCATCCGGAGGCCGCGCCCGGGCCGCACGAAGCCTCCCACTTGTTTGCTCAATTCCGCGATTTGGTCGCCGCCAATGCGGAAACCACCTAAAGAGAAGCAACCTCGTGGGTTTGGGGCCCTTCAAGTGCAGTTTTTCGGAACCCCATTTCCCAGAAAGGGTATCTTTTCCTTGGCTCCTTTCCTCGGCGCTACCGTTTCATCACACTGAAAACCATGCTCCTGCTCCTCCTACCTGCATTTCTGCTTGCCCAAGACCCTCCGCCCGCGGAAGAGGTCGAAGTCCCGATTGAGGTTGAATTTGTTGTCGAAGAAGTTTCTCCAGAGGAAGCCGTTGCTCGACTCAAGGAGGTCATGAAGGGCAAGGATCCCATGGAAAAAGTTGCCCTGTTGGAAAATGTGGGCCGGATTCCGGACAAAAAAGTGACCAAGGAAGTTGCCCGCGGACTCAAGGCCAAAGAAGCCGAGGTGCGAATTGCTGCCGTGCAGGCCCTCCGCTACAACCCGGATATTTCTGCTCTCAAGGAACTGCTCA
>CAYXFZ010000052.1:6391-11763 GCA_964464385.1 uncultured Planctomycetales bacterium | reverse complement strand
AAAAAAATCCAAGGCTATCCTGGAAGACGAAACGGTCGCCCCGGAATACTTTTATGCCCTGGGCCAGCACCGCGACAAAACGGCCCTGGATATTTTGTCCGATGGTCTTTGGAGCGACGCGAAAAACCGCCAATCCATCCGAGCCCGAATTTTGTCCATTGGTCGTATTCGCGACAAGGAATCTCCGGAGGTGTTGATGAGCATTCTCAAATCCACTGGTGGTCGCCGCAGCCGCCACTTTGGCCACATGGAGGATTTCCGCGCGGCTATGAATGTTCTCATGGGCGTGGATCAAGGACGGGATCAAACGTCCTGGATCATTTGGTGGAATGATGCCAAGAAAAAGTTGAAGGTCACCGAGGACGAATGGCCCCTTGCGGACAAAAAGAAACAACGACTCTGGGATCTCCTCTGGATGACCCCTGAGGAAAAAGAAGAGGCCCGAAAAAAAGAGCGGGAGCGCCGCAAAGGTGGCGGTGACGGCCGCGACGAAGAGTTTTAACCCGAACTAAAATAACAGCACTATTTTGATGCTGTTATTTTAGTTCGGGTTCGCTCGAGTAGGATCCTCCCCATGAAGAGCTTCCTCCCACTCTGTTTTCTTCTTCTTCAATCCTGCAGTGTCGTCCCTTCCTCGGTTCATTCTGGTCAGGCCCTCGGCCTTACGGGCATGGTCTTCGACGACCTTCAAGCTGAGATCACCGGCCTTGGCTACACGAATTCGGAAGATTTAGATTCCTCATCTTCCATGGGGATTCGCTACGAAGCTTTTTCCTCTTCATCCACTTCTCTCTTGATCGGAGTGGAATCGGTGGATTTGGATGGCAGAGACTCTTGGGAACTCTCCTTGGGTTGGCGTTGGTATTCGATGGCAGATCAGGCCTTCCAGCCCTTCCTTCAAATGGGCTTCTTTGGCTCGGATGGCCAGAAAATCGACGGCACCAAAACTTCCGCCTACGGTGGTGTGGATGCCGGAGCAGGCGTCGCCTGGTTCCTCTCGGGTTCTGCTGCCGTGGAAGCTGGGCTGAAATACGGGAGAACCTTGGTCAATCCTGAAACCGATTTGCCCGGCAATTCCATCGAAACCGAACTGTCCGGCCTCGAGGGCTGGGTCGGCCTGAGCTTTTTCTTTTAAACCCGAACTAAAATAACAGACAGTTTCACCCCGGCTCCATCCGGCTGTTATTTTAGTTCGGGTTTAATCCAGCGCCAGAGCTCCACCAGACGCGGAGGCTGACCAGTGCGCAGGATGGCAGCTTTGAACACCCGGCCCGAGAGCCATACGACGACCAGGATGGAAATCAGGCCCAGGATGGAAGTACCGATGAGGTCGAAAAGGGGAGGATCTGCAGCCGCTCGATTCATCATCACAAAGGGCGTGTAAAGGGGAATCCAGGACATCACCGTGGCCAAAGTGCCGTGAGGATCCTTGGGGATGAACATCATGGTCATTAAGGGCACCATCATGAAGATCATGATCGGTCCCATAAAGTTTTGAGCTTCTTTGAGGGTATTGCAGACGCTGCCAATGGCCAAGAAAATCCCGCTATAGAGAAGATAGGCCATCATGAAATAGAAGAAGAACACGCCCAAGAGTCCCGAAGTTTGGATGACTTCCAGGAGCATGGTGGCAATTTCGGCCTCAGGACCGGCTTGCCAGTGCAAAATGCCGAGCAAGGACAAAATCCAAGCGCCCAGCATCGTCAGGCCCACGGCGGCAATGCCAAGTAATTTCCCGGCCATCAACTCACCCGCCGTCACCGAAGAAAGAAGAACCTCGACGATGCGGTTGGATTTCTCTTCGATGGTGTTGTTCAGCAACATCTGGACAACCGACATCAAGGCAATCCAAAGGAGGTAAACAAAACCCACCGGTGCCCACTGGCGAATGACGTCCGCAGAACTCACTTCCTCTTGCCCCTCCTCCTTCGTGGGATCCAACATCTTGCGTGGCACACGCAGTTTCTGAATCCGTCCGACTTCCTTTGCGTTTACGCCCGCGATCAAGAATCGTTGTCGACGCAATTCATCGTCCAGCGCATCGGAAACAAGATTCCGAAGGTCCAAATCAGCTTGGTTCTCAGCCCAATACTCCACTTCGCGGCTGGGACCTGAGCCAAGCAGAGCAGACAACCCCTTGGATTCCGCGGCAAAGGCTCCGGCAGGCACCAAGAAAACAGCAAAAATGTCTTGCTCCTCATCCTCCTCGTCCAGAAAGGAGACGCCCTCAGCAAGATGTTCTTTGATCCGCACTGAAAGATCAGCACTGGGCAGGGTGACATCCAACCACGCAGGAGAAGCCACGAGACGATAACGCTCACGAGGGGCCTCAAACGGAGGGCAATTCTCCACCAAGGCACCACTCAAGGTCAGGGTCTCCAACCATGGTCGCGCACCTCCCGAGGCCTGAAATGCCCGCAAGGCCTTGGCCTCTTCCTCCTGAAAATTCTTGAGCACCTCCAGGGTGGAGGCAGGCAAGGATTCCAAATCCAACTTGCTGATTTGGTTGCTGGCAAAATCGGGAACCGTCCACTTGGCGACATACTTTTGGACGGCCTCGTATTCACGACGCAATGCATCGGAACGGAGGGCCTGCTCCACAATTTCCTGAGCCATTCCGGATTGATCCGCCAACATAAACCAGCGAGTTGGAGTACCGGATTCTTCCAACAACCGGGGGACATGAATCATGGCCATCAGGACAACGGGCAACAACAAGATGCCGATCCAAAACCCCTTGGTCCGAACATTCTCAGAAAACTCGCGCACAGCAATCAGGAATGCGTATCTCATCGTTTTTTGGCTTGGGCAGCTTCAGGACCAACGAGGTGTACGAACACTTCATGCAGAGAAGGCTCACTGCGATCAAAGCGATCCAAGTGAAGATCATGCTCGAAACAATAATGCAAAATCTCTTGGGCATCGTGATCCTCCTTCAGCCGGAACTCATAAGCACCGGTATCGTCATCCGAGGGCAACACCTCATGGACCGCAGCGTGGGTGTGCAAAGGGGTAAGGTCCTCAGAAGACTGCAACACAACACGCTTGGGGAGACACCGACGAGCTTCCGCAACGGTGCCGTCGAACAAACGCGAGCCACCCGCTATGAGCACAATGCGATCACAAATTCGCTCGGCGTGCTCCATGACATGAGTCGAAAACAAGACCGTGGTCCCGGCATGAGCCATGTCACGAATGACCTTTTCCATGACTTGTTGATTGACCGGGTCCAACCCTGAGAAGGGTTCGTCCAAAATAACAAACTCGGGTCTGTGCGCAATGGCGGCAAGTACCTGAAGTTTTTGCTGCATTCCCTTGGAAAGGGTTTCCGTCTTCGCATCGGCAAATTCTCCCAAACCATAGCGCTCTAAAAGTTCTCCTGCGCGGCGCTTGGCGGAACGGCCATCCATTCCCTTGAGGGATGCAAAGTAAGCGATGATTGCAGTAGCTTTCATCTTTTTGTAGAGCCCTTTCTCCTCTGGCAAATAGCCGATGCGGTTTCGAACATCAATGGCTGAGTTCGCACCCAGAACTGAAATCCGACCTGAGCTCGGCCGAATGATGTCCAAAATCATGCGAATCGTGGTGGTTTTCCCGGCGCCGTTTGGCCCAAGAAACCCATACACCGAGCCGGTAGGAATGCTCAACGAAAGCTTGGAAACGGCGGTGAAGTCCCCATATTGCTTGCTGACCTCATCGAGGATCAAAGCATGATTCATCCGCAGGAAGACACCACGTCTAAAGTTGGCGCCGGTGGAAGATCCGCGGCACAAGCGGCTTCAACGTCAGCTACGGTTTTAGGAGCGGCAAGGCTCAAGATCTCATGCCCGCCACCTGTAACCAAGATATCGTCCTCGATGCGCACTCCAATGCCTCGCAGAGCCTTGGGGACACGTTCATCATTGGGATCAAAATAAAGACCCGGCTCGATGGTCAAAACCATGCCCTCCTCCAAGGGACGAGGGTCAGATTCGATCATGTAGCGACCGGCATCATGCACATCCAATCCCAACCAATGCGAAGTGTTGTGGATCGTCCAGGGCTTATGCAACTCCTTTTCCAAAATCTCGTCCACACTCTCCTTGAGAACTCCTAGGGATCGAAGTGATTCGGACAAGGAACGCAAGGAAACCTGGTGCGTCTCTGAAAATGGGCGACTTGGCTGGACTTCTTCAATGGCACAAGTTTGAGCATCCAAGACCGCTTGATACACATCTCGTTGCGGGTCGGTAAACGATCCGTTGACGGGCCAAGTGCGGGTGATATCCGCGGCGTAATAGGAAAATTCGGCACCTGCGTCAACCAGGAGAAGATCGCCGTCTTGCAAGGGATTGTGGTTCGTGTTGTAGTGCAGGATGCAAGCATTGGCGCCACCAGCAACGATGCAAGGGTAGGCCCAACCATCGGCACCTTGACGCCGAAAAGTGTAATTCAAGAGAGCTTCAATCTCCCATTCCCCTTTACCGGCCGAAGTGTGAGCCATGCAAAGAAGGTGCGCCTCACAACTCACGGCAGCGGACTTCCTCATCCAATCCAATTCAACCGAAGATTTGTGGAGCCGCATTTCGTGCAGAACCACGGTGGGATCCATCAAGGCGTCAGGGGGGTGGTTGCCCAATCGGGATTGCTTGCGCAGGCTGGAAAACGAAGCGCTGACGAGAACATCCAATTCGGGATGGTCTCCCAAGCGGTACCAAATACGATGGGCTCCACACATGGCCTCGGCCACTTTTTCTGCCATGTCTTCACAAGAAAAGGCGGCGGCAAAACCCAGCTCTTCGCAGGCCCCTTCTGGCCCCAAACGCACTCCGGTCCAAGTTTCCTTGGCGGGGTCTTTGGGCAAGAGGAAGAGTTGATCCTCCTCGAAACCCGCCACACCTTTGGCCAGGAGCAACACACCATCAGCCTCGGCATGTCCGGTGAGATACCAGTAATCGGAATCTTGACGGAAAGGAAATTCCACATCGTGATTGCGGGTTTGAAAAGAGGCACCTGGGAAAAGGGCAACATCCCCTTCTTCCATGTGCTCCAGGAAAGCCGAGCGGTGGGCGCGAAACATGATGGGTCGAGCAGTACGCCCGTGCCCAGATTCTAACCTCGCGAGCTCAAATTTCAGCCGCTGGAAGAAACCGGATTTTTCACAGCCTGCCCATGGACCCGCTCGGGAATCTTCGCATTTGGCATCGGCTTGGTTAGGGCTTTGTAGCCTATCCCGTTCCGCTTCATGGCCACGAACAGTTGCGCCATTTCGGGATCAAAATGGGCTCCTGCATCGTGCAAGAGAATCTCCAAGGCTTTCTCGACAGGCATCGCCGATTTGTAGGACCTTTTCGTGGTCATGGCGTCAAATGCATCGGCAATGGCGCAGATCC
>CAYXFZ010000052.1:0-6381 GCA_964464385.1 uncultured Planctomycetales bacterium | reverse complement strand
GGCGCCATAAGGGTAACCCTTGCCATCCCATCGCTCGTGGTGGGAGCGGGCAACATCCGCTGCATCCCGCAACCCCGGCAAAGCAGAAAGAATGCGATCCCCAGCAATGGGATGACGCCGCATTTGTTCAAACTCATCGTCATCCAACTTCCCTGGCTTCAGCAGTACCGAGTCGGGTACAGCAACTTTACCAATGTCATGCAGGAGAGCGCCAATTTCCAGAACATGAAGACGCTCGGGATCAAAGCCAATCCACTCACCCATCTCCACGCAATATCGCGCCACTCGGCGGCTATGGCCACTGGTATAGCGATCCTTTGCCTCGACCGTCCGGGCCAAAGCAAGGGACGTTTCCAAATAAACTTTGGAAACGCGGACTTGGGCCTCGGCCAAAGATGTCAAAGCGTGATTGCAGGCTTCGGCATTCTCGCGCATTTCGCGACAGCCACTTACGGGAACGCGGGCCGAAAAGTCCTCCCGCGAAGCGCGTCCCAAAGCCTTCAAAAGGGTGGAGTGATGGCGAAAGGAAAGGCCAAGGAAAATTCGGGCAGCAAAAAAGACAACCAAGGCCAATAGGCCAGCAATGGAGGGGACTTGGGACATCCAAATCGGCTCCGCCAAAAGAACACGGATCACAAGTTCATCGTCCGCCAAATTGTTCAAGGGCTGCCGCATCTGCCACACGTGCTCCCCTTTCGAGAATTCAGGATGCGGGTCCTCTGTGGATCCTCGAGCTTGCACCCATCCCAACCACGCTTCGCGACCGCGCAAGAGGTTGGACAGTTGCTGGGAAACTCGCTCGCTGGAAAGAGCCTCGCTTCCACCAGAAACAGCCTTGGCTGCCAATGCCCGGGTTTCGACGGCAAGTTTGTTGCCCAAAACCTCCCTTTCCGAGGAGGCAAAATGTTGAGCGGAACCAAGAACTGCCCCCATGGCCAAGAGAGCCGCAAAAGCGGAACCCTGAAAGCGGAGCCCAGGCCGAACCGAGGGCATTCCTCGGCGGCTAGGTGGACGAGAAGGCCGGAAAGCGGACAAGATGGTCTTGCATCGTCCTTTTTTGCCGCCTTTCTTGAGTTGAATCCCCCGGGAATGCCAAAATCCCGCTCTGTGAGCTTCCTCTCCCTCCTTTTTTTGGCTTGCGCCACGGATCCAGAGCATTCAACCTCGGATCCGGCACCAGAGCCCGGCTGGCACGGTTCCATGGATTTTGGCTGGACGGTCCTTTCCGGCAACAACAATGCCTCAACCAGTGCCCTGAATGCCGAAGCTCGCCATGACGAGGACCACCGCCGCTGGCTCTTGGCGGCCCGTTTTTCCGGCGCAAGGCAAACGGATCCCACCACGCAAGACGCCAGCACGACCTCCCGCCTTGTGCAATTTTCGACCGAACACCATCGCATCCTGAACGAAAAATCGGGCTTCTTCGTGTATGGCAAAGCTTCGTTGCTCGGTGACGAGCCCAATGGCTTGCAACAACGCCGGGATTTGGGGGTCGGCATTGGTCGGAGTTGGAGCGGTTTGGACAATACCTGGGAATTGCATGTGGAAGGCGGGCCCTCGGCCCTCTGGACCAACCGCGTCGCCGAGGCCCCGAGCGGGGCGGCGACCGCCCGTGCTGCCATCCGCTTGGATTGGCATTGCAGTGAGGCCATGGAGCTTGGATTGCGGAGTGAATACTTCTACGCTCTGGACGATTCGGAAACCCGCTCGGGAAATGCCGAGGCCCTGTTTCGATGGGATCTCCACGAGAACTGGTATCTTCAACTCAGCGGTGGTGTGGTCTGGGACGGCTCCCCGACCATAGGCTTTGAGCGGGCCGATTTCCGACAGGCATTGACGGTAGGAACCTCCTTTTGAGTCTGGAGGGTACCCAAGGACAGGGCAAGGATTGGGTAGCCGAGGCCACCGACCCAACTAGACTGAGTCAGGCGCGATCCCCAGCATGAAGTTCGATCTCAAGACCGCCAAGGAACTGACCTCGGACGAGGCCCGGGACACCCTGCTGATGTTTCGCAACTATGGCGACGATCCCCTCGTCATTCAGGAAAACTTCCGCGGCCTCTTTCCCAAGAAGATTGCCGAGGCTTTGGGAGAAGTCCGTGCTCTGCGGCGCCGCGCCCTTGTCAAGTTCAGTCGTGGCCTGGATATGTTTTTTGCACGCAGTCAATTGCAGCAAGCTTCTTCGGAGGCCGTGGCCAACCACCGCGCCAAGCGCTTTGCTGCAGCTGGCCTGAAAACGGTTGTGGATCCATGTTGTGGCATTGGTGCCGACAGCATTGCCTTCGCTCAAGTGGGCTTGCGCGTCATCGCATCGGACAAAGATCCTGCCGCAGTGCACTTCGCGGCCATCAATGCCGAGGTTTACGAAGTCGAAACCCAGATTGAATTTCTAGAATTGGATTGTTTGGAAGCCGACCTTGCCAAGGGAGCCATTTGGTTGGATCCATCCCGCCGGCGCGGCTCCCGCCGCATCATGAACCCGGATGATTGGTCCCCCCCTCCCGACCGCATTCGAGAAATTTTGCAAGATCGCCCAGCCGCCGGACTCAAATTGTCCCCTGCCACCCCCATAGAAAAACTGCTCGAAATCTATCCCGAGCCCGGTGAAATCGAAATCATTTCCTTAAAGGGAGAGGCCAAAGAAACCGTCTTCTGGTACGGCAGCTTGGTTGGCAAAGAGAATCGCCGCGCCACGGCCCTGCCCTCGAATGGCAGCTGGGCCGGCCCCCTGGACGCGGATGCATCCGTCGGCGAATTTGGTTCCTGGTTTTATGACCCGGATCCATCCCTGACCTTATCAGGGCAATTGGGTTCTTTCGCCCAACAGTACGACTTGCAGGTCGTGGATTCGGAAATCGGTTATTTGACCAGCAAGTCCCCGATCTTCCATCCATTGGTGGACACATTTCGTGTCCTGGCGGTGGAGGCCTTGGATCCACGCAAAATGCGCGCCATCCTTCGAGACCTCAAGGTGGACTCCTTGGAAATTCGCAAACGGGGCATTGCAGAACGGCCTCTCACGATCGAGAAACGCATGCTTCCCAAGTCGTATGGAGATCGCCGCCTGACATTGCTTGCCACCCGCGTCGGTGATCGGCACATTGGCGTGGTTGCAGAACTGGTTCAGGAAGAAGATCTTTCCCCGTGAAAAAACACGTAGTCGGCCTTGCTCTCCTCCTGGCCTGCTCGCCGGGCACAAGCTCGGCCCCTGGCACGGTCCGCATAGCCCTGTCCGGACCCGTCAACACCTTTGACCCCACCGCCAGTGATTCCTCGCTGGACTTTGTGCTCTGGCGACAAGTGTGGGAGGGCTTGTTCGAGTTCGATCCTTTGCGCGCCGATGGCAGTGTCCAACCTCTCTTGGCACAGTCCTTTGAAATTTCGGCGGACGGTCTGACTTGGACTTTTCACTTGCGCGAGGACGCCTTTTTCTTTGATCCGAGTTCTCCTCCATTGTGGCCCGAGGGGCGGCGACCCATTGTTGCCGAAGACGTTGTCCACTCTTGGACCCGTGCATTGCAAGGACGCGGCAGTTTCTTTCTTGACGATCTTCTGGCCCCTGGAGACCGCGCCATGGAAGTGGTGGATGGCAACACTGTTGTTTTACATTTGGCCCGGCCGACACCTTCCCTGCCCACGCGATTGGCCTCTCCTTGGGCCGTCCTCGTTCCAGCCGAGGCCGTGACTCGTCAAAATCCTTCCCTCCGAGACATGCCCGTGGGGACGGGGCCATTTTTCTTAGACTCCTTCGAACCCGGGCGTTTTGTTCGTTTCCTACGCACCCCGAACTGGCGAAAGGAGACGGATGCTTTGGGGTCCTTGCCGCGCCCCCTCGCTATCGAGGCTTCCACGGTGCCGGACGGATCGGTGCGCACGGCCCTTTTCCGCCGGGGCGAAGTGGATCGTCTCTCCCTGCAACGAGATTCCTTTCATGCTTTGGTCGGCAAAGACGGCCTGCCTCGGCAAGATCGCCTCAAGCGAAAGGTGGAATTGAAAAAGGTAGCCGTTGCGGACCTCTCCATGATCGTATTCCGTATGGCCGACCCAACCCTGGGCCACTTGTCTCAGGACACCTCCGGCAACCTGCGCCGCCGTTGGCTGCGCCAAGCCTTGTCCTTGGCCTTTCCCTATGAGGCCTGGAATAAAACCATGCGCAACGGAATTTGGGGTCGGCCCGCGACTCAATTCCTGCCTCCCGGCATCCCCGGCGCCGAATCTTGTGCCACTTTGGCCCATCGAAGAGAAGACATCCCTGCCGCCGCCGCACTCCTCGAAAGAGCCGGCTGGCCTCAGGGAAAGGGCCTACCTAAGTTCCGCTTCTCCTTGCCGGGAGCCGACCCGGACACCCTCGCCATGGGTGAACTGCTCAAAGCGGGTTGGCGCAGGATCGGAGTGGAGTTGGACTTGCAACCCTTGACGGCCCTGGAATTCCGCCGTCGGGTTGCAGCCGGCGAAGTCCAGGTGTTTCCCCGGAAATGGACTTTGGACTGGCCAGACGCACTCAACTTACTCACCCTCTTTCACGGCCCGGAGATCGGCAATCTCAATCAAGGAGGATTCTTCCACGCCGATTTTGACGCCGGCATTCTGGCCCTTCGCTCCTCCCTGCCTTCCGAGGAACACTCGACCACTTTGGCCTCAGTTGTCGCCATTCTCGGCGAAGAAGTCCCCTGCATTCCGATTGACCACACCATCGCTTGGGTCATGCATCAGCCGTGGTTGCAGGTGCCCGCCGTACACCCTCTGGACCCCCTCCCGATCAAAGCCTGGACTGTGGGCCAACGGCCATGAAATCCATCCTGCGATCTCTTGCCGAAGCCTTGGCATTTGCCGCTGGCGTGGCAATCTTGCTCGGCTTGGTTCTGGATGGCGGTTTGCTGGGTGACCCGGCCTATTTGCGCGTCGGTCGTCACGCTGATCGAGATGCATTGGGCCGGGCCCGGGTTGAACTCGGTGTTTGGCATCGCTGGCAAGCAAACGTCCTTACCATCGATCTTGCGGATGCATCGACGAACCTGCAACTCCAGGCCCGCGGCCCCGTCCTCATCCTGGACGACCACATTTTCGAGGCCGACAACGCCCAAGACTTGGCCAAAGAATGGAATCATTGGGTTCCGGGAATTCGGGTCCAAACCCAGCACCCGGACCTTTCCACTGCGGGTATTGCCACGGCCCTCGGCAACCAATCCCTGGACCTGCATGCTGGTCAACATCTGAGTTTGGGCTGGGCAGAAGACGCGCCGGTCCTGCCACGGGTTTTTTCTGCCGTGGGTCGGCTTCTGCGCTTTGACTTAGGAGAGACCTTGGACGGACGCAAGATCGCCGCCGAAATCGCACGCCGCGCCCCACGCTCCTTGGCCCTGGCGATCCCCGCCTTCTTGCTCACCACCCTTCTGACTCTGAGTCTGGCCCTCTTCTCGGTCCTTCGTGCCGGCGCCATGGACCGCAGACTGGCCAGCATCGCCGCTCTGGTCATGGCCATCAGCCCCTTGGCCTGGATCTTGGCATTTCAGCACTTCTTTGCCAACACATTGGAGTGGTTTCCCACCCAAGGTTGGCTATCTCCATGGTGGCCCTATGCAGTCTTGCCCGTTTTGGTTTGGGTCGTGGCCGCCTCCGGCGGTGAATTTCGGTTTTGGCGTTCCCTTGCCCAAGAGTTGGCCCAAGGTCCAGAACTCCAGGCTGCCCGTGCCCGAGGCCTGGATCCGCGCGCATTGGCCCGACGCCATCTATTCCCTCAACTGGCCATTCCCTTGTTGGTGCGCACGACCCTGGCTCTCCCCTGGTTGGTCCTGGGATCCCTCCTGTTGGAACGCATTTTTGGCATCCCTGGCCTGGGGGATTGGACGACCCAAGCCGCCTTGTCTGGCGATCGTGAGGCCCTCCGCGCCACGGTTTTCCTGATCGCGCTGGCGTGGCTCTTGCTTCAAAAGGGAACGGATGCTTGGAGCAAAAAATTGGATCCCCGGGGAGAGTTAGGGCAATGAATTTCCTGCGATCTCCGGCCCGTTTGCTCCTCTTGGGTTTTTCATTCCTGGCCCTTGTTGCGGCCCTGGGTTGGGCCAAGGGCGCCGCCTTGATCCCGCACCCGGACCAAGTTTCTCTCCCTCCCGGAATGGAGCACTTCCTGGGAACGGATTCTTTGGGTCGCGATTTGGCGGCTCGATTGATGCATGGCACGGCCATCGCCTTTTTGGTGGGCAGTGTCGCGGCGGCGATTGCCGTTGGCCTCGGCACTTTGACCGGCGTCTTCGCCGGCCTGAATCGCAACGCGTGGGACTCGGTTTTTTCTTGGGTTGCGGGTTCGGTTGCCGCTGTCCCCACCATCTTGCTCATCCTGCTGTTTGGCGCTGCCCTCGGCCCGGGTCTGGGCACTACCTG
>CAYXFZ010000051.1:10798-18279 GCA_964464385.1 uncultured Planctomycetales bacterium | reverse complement strand
TCTCGCTAGATTGAAAATCCGAACCGGCCGGCCGCTGGTAAGAACGCAGACCAAACTCCGGAAGGACAGCGAAGAAGTGGTCGAAGATATCGGACATGATGGACTCGTAAACGGCCCACCGCTGTTCGCGCGAGAAAAAATACACTTCGATCGGAAGGCCAAACTCGTCGGAAGGCAATTGGCGAACGAGGAAGGTCATGTCATCGTGCACTTCCGGGTGGGAACGCAACCAAAGTTCCATGTAAGCACGAAAGGTGCCCACATTCGTCATGCGGCGACCATTGGCGGGACTCAGCACATCGGCCCCACTCGTTTGATTGTACGCCTCAATCTCGGCATCTCTTTCCTTCAAAAACGGGGCAAGGACTTGGATTTTTTCAAGCCGCTGGCGCTCTTCGGATTGAAGAAAGTGGATTGAACTCAAATCCAACCGCAGGGACCGCTTAATGCGACGGCCACCCGATTCGGTCATGCCCCGCCAATTGCGGAAGGAATCTGAAACGAGAGCATAAGTGGGAATAGTGGAAACGGTTTTATCCCAATTGCGCACCTTGATTGTGGTCAGAGAGATTTCTTCAACATCACCGTCAGCCCCGTATTGGGGGACTTCGATCCAATCCCCTTTGCGTACGAGATCGAGGGCGCCAATCTGAACGCTGGCAACCAACCCCATGATGGGATCCTTGAAAACGAGCAAGAGAACTGCGGACAAGGCGCCAAGGCCAGCCAAGAGGGCAACAGGCGACTTGCCAATAAGAACACCAATCAGAACAATCATGCCAAACATCCAAACTAAGAGCTTGAATACTTGAACCGTGCTGCGCACGGGTTTGTCGCGGAAGGCCGCCGACTCTTGAGCGATGCTGGACAAAAAACTCAGCAAGGCATCGATCACGCGGATACCCACGAGAAGGCCGAGCGCCAAGATCACCCGTTGCAGACCCTCAAGGAGAGAGCCAGCATCCGGAATCAAAAGCGGAGCGCCTAAGTAGAGAACAACGACCGGCGCCAAACTGGCCAAGCGCTCGAAGACCTTGGCCTCAACGAGACGGTCATCCCAAGAAATCTCAGTACGGGTTGCAAGGCCCTTGACCGCCCGCAACAAAACCCGACGCGATACAAAGGCGGCCAGCCAAGCTAGGCCCACGACAGCCATGGCAGCAAGGGCCCAGACCAAGGAAGTCGAGATTTCTCCCAAGCCAAGGGATGCCAACAAATCCTGCAATTGGCTCAAATGATCCCCGAGGAGATCTTGCAGGGGTTCCTTGCCGTTCTTTTGGACGCCCATAACCGCCCATCCTAATTCCGCCCCTGCATGTTCGTGCTAGGAAGAGGCCATGAAAGTGGTTTCTCTTATGGCGACCCTTTGGACTGGATTGTTGGTGAGCGTGGCCTTTGTTCCCGCCTCCACTCTTGTTGCGCAGGATCTTGCCCCTCCCGAGCTCGCGCAACGCAGCCCTTGGGGGCTCCGAAATCTCGAGTTCACGACCTGGCCAGATCCCGTCACGATTTTCCAAAACCACGCCGCTGGACATTTAGCACTTTGGCTTTTGTGGAAGGAACTCGAGCCGACTCAGGGAGCCCTGGATTGGTCCACTTTGGACACTCGCTTAGGCATCGCTCTACGCCTGGACACCACCCCGGTGATCCTCCTCCATTTGGGCCCGGCGTGGGCCATGAGTTCTTCCTTTGGCGGGCCCATGGACTTGGACCGCACCATCTCGTTGCGTCTACCCACGCCGCCGCGCGGGTATTCCGAAACGCTTTACACCATAACCCAAGCGCTGGTGAACAAGCTTGTCCAGAAATCTCCTGGTTTGGTTTATCTGCGATTTCAAAACGAACCCTATACGGAATGGTTCACGGGCACGGAAGGCGAGTGGCAGGACAATATCGATAACTTTGAGCGGTGTTTACGCACTTTCCGCAAGGCGGCAAGGGATGTGGAAGCCCAAAATTCAAATGCCATTCAAATCCGAATCTCCCATGGAAGTCTGCAACGCGTCCGCTTGGTCGAGCGCACTCTTTACGAATACGGCCAAAAGAAGCCGGCAAAGCAGAAGACTCTTCTTCCCATCTTCCAGTCCTATCATGAGCGCCGAACTGGATTGGCGTTCACCAACTGGGCAGATCTTGAGAACTGGGCCAGCACCACGGGGTCGCAAGGCAAGGCGGATCGCCGCGCTGATTTATGGCTGGCGGGTTTTGCCTGCAAATGGGCGAGTTGTCTGAAAGAGAACCTATTGGGTTTTTGCACCCCCGCGGTGGGTGCACCGCCAGCAAACTACTTTGGCCTGTACGCAGATTGGTCTCTGACCACTCCTTATCTTTCCAATACATCCTTTGTCTTCCTCGCCAATCTCTTGCGGCCCTAGGCCGTGACAGTCCTGCGCGAGGATCAAGTCGCTCTTTACCGATTCGATCAGTGGTCCTATTAAACCCGAACTAAAATAACAGAATTTAAACCGGGATACTTCTGTCTGTTATTTTAGTTCGGGTTTAATGTCATGCGCAGGGCGTGGAGGATGCCGGGGATTGTCTGCAGTTCCTTCAGCGCCTCATCGGGGAAGGGTTCGTCCAAGCGCAGGGCACAGCAGGCATTGCCGAGGTCGCGAGAACGACCCAGGGCCATGTTGCCTATGTTGACGCCATGGCGAGCAATCAAGCCCGTGATTTCGGCCAAACGGCCAGGGCTGTCGTCGTTGATCACCAACAACATCTCGCCCTTGGGTTCGATTTCCACGTGCCAAGAATCCACCTGGACCAGGCGCGGGTGGGTGCCACCAAAGACCGTACCGCGCAAAAGGTGCTCTCCCCCATCCGTCCGCACGTGCATTTGCAAAAAGGCCTGGTAACCAGCGGCGTCCTCGGAATGCACTTCGCGCACGGGATACCCTTGTTCCTTGGCAATGGCCTGGGCATTGACCACGTTCACGCGACGGGAAAGCAAGCGATTCAACATCCCCTGCAAAGCGGCGGCCACCAGAGCAGAGAGGGGCAATTCTCCCAAGTCTCCGGCCGACTCAATCTCAATGGATTCAATGCGGCCATCCAGGGAATGGGCGTGAATTTTCCCCATGGTCGAGGCCAAATGCTGCCAAGGGAGCAAGAGAGCGGCAGTAGCCGCGTCCACGCTCGGCATATTGACGGCATTGTTGACCGTGCCGTGTTGCAAGAAATCCACGAGTTGATGGGCGATCCCCGCCGCCACCTTTTCCTGAGCCTCGGTGGTGGAAGCGCCCAAGTGCGGAGTGCAGACCACGCGCGGATGCACGCGGAGCGGATGGTCCTGGGCTGGAGGCTCCTGCTCGAACACATCAAAGCCGGCGGCGGCCACCCGACCGGTGTCCAAGGCATTCAAGAGAGCAGTCTCATCCACGAGGCCGCCCCGGGCAGCGTTCACCACGAGCAGGCCATCGCGACACTGCGCCAACTGATCTTTGCCGAGCAGGTGCTGGGTTTCGTCCGTCAGAGGAGAGTGAAGGGAAAGGGCATCAATCTTGGGCCACATTTCTTCCAGCGAAACGAGCTGGATGCCCAAGCGTTCCGCCGTTTCGGCGGGCAGATACGGATCGTAACCCAGCACCTTCATGCCAAATGCCCGTCCGCGAGCGGCAACTTCGCGACCGATCCGGCCCAGGCCAACCACACCAAAGGTCTTGCCATGAAGTTCGATCCCCATGAGGCCCTTTTTGCCCCAGCCCCCTTCGCTCATGCGCGAATCGGCAGCCCCGATGTTGCGCGCCGCCGCCATGAGCAAGGTGAACGCATGCTCGGCAGCAGACAAGGTATTGAGGCCGGGGGCATTCATTACCAACACTCCCCGCGAGGTGGCCGCTGCAACATCAATGTTGTCCACACCCGAGCCGGCACGACCAATGACCTTCAATTGGGGCGCGGCATCCAACATGGCCTCATCCACTTTGGTGGCAGAGCGCACAATCATGCCGGTGCAAGCCTGCAGTTTTTCCACCTTGATTGCCAAGGAATCCGCGGACGCTTCCACCGTGTCGATCCCATGTTCGGCAAAGACTTGGGCGCATTCCGGCGCCAGAGCATCGGCCAACAGGATGGGGCCGAACTGAGTCATGCTGAAATCCCGTTGGAGGTCAGGGCAGCGTCGAATCGACACAACAGATCCTGGATGGCAGCCAAATCGTGTTCACCCATGTGACCAATCCGAAATGTTTTGTCCTTCAGGGCGCCGTAACCATTCGACACCAAGATGCCTTGTTCTCTCAGAGTGTCCAAGGCCGGCAAAAAATCCGGCCCTTCGCCCCGGGCAATGCAAGACACGGTATTGGAACGAAAGCCCTCGGCCGAAAACAGGTTCCAACCATGCCCCTCGGCCCAAGTCCGCACACATTCGGCCATGGCCCGGTGGCGATCCCAACGCGCCTGCAAACCTTCTTCGAAAATGCGCTCCAATTGACGCACGAGGGCGTAAAGGTGGGCCGTCGAGGGGGTCGTGGGTGACTGTTCCTTGGCATTGGATTTCTGCAATCGAAGAAAATCCAAGAACCAACCCCGGTACTCAATCTCGGCAGCACGGGCCAAGGTCGCGTCTGAAGCCGAGGCGACGGCAATGCCCGCCGGCAAGGCCAGACATTTCTGGACGCCGAACAAGCAGACATCCAATCCCCAAGCATCCACTTCCACCGGAATACCTCCCATGGAAGAGACCGTGTCCACGAACAAAAAGGTGCCGGGAAAATCCGCCAACACGGCGGCGTAGTCTTGAATCGGATTCACCACGCCGGTGGAAGTTTCATTGTGCACCACGGTGACGGCATCCACCGGAGCGTGTGCCTCCAAAGCGGTGCGCAATTCCTCGGCAGAGAATCCCTTTCCCCACTCCACTTCAACGGGAACGGCATCCTTGCCACAAGAAACCGACACATCGTGCCAGCGTTTGGAAAAGGCTCCGCAGATCAAGTTCAGACAACGTTCGCGCACACCATTTCGAATCGAAGCTTCCATCATGGCGCTGGCCGGCGCCGTCAACATCAGTACTTCGGCCCTCGTTTGCATGAGGCGACCCAAGCCCTGTCGCGCCGTGCGCCAAAGATCGGCGCACTCCGGCGTACGGTGACCCACGGCGGGAGCAGACATGGCATCCAGAATTTCAGGCGCAACTTGCGTCGGGCCAGGAATGAACAGGTTGGGGGGATTCGTGTGGTCCACGGAACGAGGCGGGGTCAATCCGGAGGGGGAGAGAACCAGGAAACAGCGTATTCATACACCTGCGGGGCAACTTCTCGAAGTGCCTCCAATCGATCGCGGCCTGCAGCTAGGCCAACCACCTGCCAAAGCCCGGGGCCAGGCAAAAAAACGGTGGCCTCTTGCTTCACAATTGGCCGTTCAATGACCCCGCCGAAGCCCACGAAGAGGCCAATTTCAGGAGCAGCCTCCAAATCCGAGGCCCCATCTCCAACCAGCATGCAACGCTGGGGAGAGAGCGTCGTCTGGCCCGCAGTTTCCCTGCAGATCGCCCGCAAAACCTCCGGTTTGCCACCGGCTCGGGCCAGAGGGTGAGCACAGGCAACAGCCAGCGGATCCCCCGCCCCCGTTCCCTGGCCCAGGGGCCAGGGAACGGCATGGACCTCGGCCGGATCCACGCCCAGCGCTTCAGCAAAGGGGAGCACTGCCGGGAGCAGACCGCCCGAAATCACACCAACCCGAATCCCCAAACTCCGTAATGCAACGATCCCTTCCGCGGCACCCTCCACCACGGTTTCTTGGTAACGCTGAGACAAGGCATGAAGATCCTCGGCTGAAGGTTGAATCAAACGAAGTCGTTCGCCAAAAACATCCTCCAATGGAATGTCCCCGGACATGGCCGCGACCGTGAGTGCGGCCACATCCACACCCCGCATAGCCGCCAATTCATCCACGCCCTCCAGGTGAGACAGAGTGGAGTCGCAATCAAAAAAGACGGCGTCCGCTCCTTGCCAAGACGACGGTGTTTTCATGGGCGGGTGGTCATGGACGGAAGCCACGGGCCGCCGTATCGTATTCCGTTCGAGTGGGGACGTAGCTCAGTTGGGAGAGCGTCGCGTTCGCAATGCGAAGGTCGTGGGTTCAAATCCCATCGTCTCCACCATCCTCAGAGTTTCAATCCACGGACTCGGGAAGATCCACCACCAGGGCGCGGGCGGCGGCCTGAAATTCCCTCGCTTCGGCTTCTTGACCCGAAGCACGGGCACGTTTCGCTTTCTCCAAGAGCATGCTTGCCTCCTGAATGCGGTCCTGACACCGTTGCAATCGCCAGTGCACCTCCTCGGCGTAGCCTTCGGAAAGAAGTTTTTGGAAACGGGCCGCAGCTTCGACCGAACGGCCGTCCATTTCCGCCGCACGAGCTTGCAAAAATTCCCTTCGCAGGCGAGTTTCCGTCAAATCGGATTCAAGACGGTGCAAATGGGGAGTGGTCGCCTCAGGAGAGAGTTCGAGCGCGGCATCCAGGCGAAGACGTGCAGTTTCCGTGTCCTGCCGCAAGAGAGCGTGCTCGACGGAGGCCAGCAATCCTTCGGTTTCGTAAAACCGTTGCAAGAAGGCCAAGGCCTCCAACGAATCCGGGTCATGAGGTTGCAAACGATTCGCTTCCAGATAGGCAATGCGCGCCCGGGAAGAAAACCCAGCTTCCAGCAACAAGGCACCTCGGGCGCGGGCTTCCTCGGCAAGGGATGTTGCCAAGGCTTGGGCGCGCATACCTGCTTTGCTGTCTTCTCCCCAATACTTAGCAGCGTGGGAAAAGGACACCAGCGCCCGAACATCTTCGTTTTCTTCCAGTTCTTCCAAACCGCGAAAGTAGAAACTCTCCCCACGACGACGGCGAGATGCTTGGCGATCTTCTGCCAAAACCAAACTGCTTTGGGCCAAAGAATGCGTCGCATCCAATCGAAGAGCGCGTTCGAAAAAAGCGATGGCCAAGGAAGCATTGCCCGTATCCAGCACAGCCTCGCCCTCGGCCACGAGGGAATCTGCAATCATGGTCCAACAACGCCGACGCAAGGACTTGGTCAGGGAATGCCCGGGAAGCACATCGTCGGCAAGTTCCAGATACTCCAGGGCCTCCTGGGGGTGTTCAATGTGGAGCTGAAAGCGGGACTCCTCTGCCAAGATGCGGTAACGGGACTCCTGGATGCGGCGGGACAAGAGACGCACATCGGCCTCCTCGTCCTCGCGGAGCACATCCTGAAAGACTTTCAGGGCTTGAGGATAGTCCCTGAGATAAAAGAGGCGGTCGCCTTCTTCGATATTCCCGGTACCGGGACCTTGGCAGGCAACAGCGAGCAGAGGGAGGACGCAGAGAAGACGCCACATGACGGCATTGTGACGCTTCCGGGGCCCAGTTTCCTCCTCAATTGTCTCCCCAAGGACCAATCCAGAGGGTTCAAGAGCGAAAATGGGAGGTCCAAAGGGGAATCAGAAGCAAAAACCCAAGAAAACTCTTAGAAGCGCCATTAGGTACATGCTCAACT
>CAYXFZ010000051.1:2151-10788 GCA_964464385.1 uncultured Planctomycetales bacterium | reverse complement strand
GCAAGGGACCCAAAAACCCACGGGAGCCAAGATCTCGGAGAACAAGGTCCAAAACGAACCAAAGCAAAGAAATCAGGAAGCCCCAAGCGAGACCATCCGAGGGACTCCGCCGATCGGGACGAAACACCAAGGGCAAGCCCAGCATGAGCAATAAGATGTGCACCCAAGGAAAGGCTCCTTGGGACCAGAGAAGGACCGAAGCTTGGCGGTGACCCGGATCCCGCCGTCGAATTTCCCGCAAGTCAGCAGAAGAAAGCTGCAAGGGATCGACCGCGGCAAAATAGGAACGCATGAAATCCTGCGGCTGCAGTTGAGGATGACGAAAGACGGAAACCTCCTTTTGGGATCCATCCGCCTGCCAACGCATTCCTCCTTGCAGTTGCCAGGCGCCATCTTTCCAGACGGCAGATTCGGCCAGAATCAAAGTGTCTCCTCCACGAGAATCTCGTCCATGAATCTCCACACTTTCCATCCGCAATGCATCGGCAAAGTAGCGTTGGATTTCCAAGCGAGTACCATCCGTCGTGCGAGTCCCCAACCCGACCATCTGCCACGGACGCTGATGCATGACTTGGTTTTCCAGCGCTTCCCTGACCGGCGACAGAGAAGGCAATACGTATTGGCGCACCAGGGTCATACCAAACCCAACCAAGGCAACTCCAAAGATCAAGGGTGCCACGGCTCGGAAACCGGAAACTCCGGCACCCAAGAGAGGAAACCATTCCCCGCGACTTTGCAAAGAAACCACGGTCAACAAGGCAGCGATCAGGGACAGAAAAGGAGAGAACTGACTGCAGAGAAAAGGGATCTGCAACAAAGCCAACTGCAATGTTTGCAAAATGACTGGAGTGCCGCCAGCGGCAGTCTCGGCAAGTTCATCTCCATGACCAAGGACATCCAAGATCGAGAAAAGTCCAAGGATGGCACCGAACACGGTACCAAGATGCAAGAAAAAGACGCGAAGCACCCAACGATCCAGAATCCTCATGACGATTCTCTCCGAACTGTCAGAAAGAGAACAACCCCGCAAAGACAAAGAAAGGGCACCATGGCTGCCCGGGCAGGTCCCAGCCAGGCAGCTGAAAACATGGTTTGGCCCAAGTAAAACAAGGGGTAATAACCAAAGAGCAGGAACGAGAACGCCGCGACGAAAGCAGCCAGGGTTCCATTCCGACGGAGGCGCCAGCCAAGTAAGGCCCCCAGCAGTGGAAAGCCGGCTCCAAAGGGTGAAACGAAATTGCGTCCTACGGACATCACTGATTGCCTTTGAATCCAACTGTTCCCGAATTTCAGCCGAGGAATAAGCACTGCCCTTGAGATGGAGAGGCTGTGCAGACATCAGGGATTCCAAATCCACCCGCACCGTAGTCGGGCCCTCATTGGTAAAGGTCCAAATACGATCTTCGTTAATCTCCCGCCAACCGCGCAGACCATGAAACCCAAACACCAATTCTCCGGCTTCCAGACTCATGGTGGCCCGCTCGGCACGAAGGCGCAGTGGGGAATTTTCGGACACCTCCTCCTCGGCTGATGTGCCGGGATCAAAAGCGAAAGCACGATCGCCAGAGGTGGGTCGAAATCTCAACACCACATCGCGGAAGGAACCATCTTTTGCAATTTCAGCCCAAGTCATGGAGAGTCCCCGAAACCGCAACTCGGAGGATCCGGGCGAAGTGTTTTCGAGAGCGGCAAACCGGAGACGATGACTCAATTCACGCATCTGGCGATAGATCTCCGGGAGGCCATCCGTGGCCAGGGGATAACTGGCACAAGCAACCAAAACTCCGGCCATGGTCGCCGGCAAAAGAACTCGGTGGGGTCGAATCCCGGCGACCCGCATGGCAACAGCTTCGCCGTCGGCGGCCATGCGGCCATAAGTCAGGACTACCGCAGTCAGTAAAGATGCCGGCAGGAGATAGGGCAGGGCGTTGGCCACCAAGAGGGGCAACAGAGCGGCGGGAATCCACAAAGGAGCGCCCTGGCTCAGGCTAGAGGCCTTGATTGCGGCGCCCAAGGCCACCAACAACACCGTCCCGCCGAGCACCAATGCCAAGTTCCGGCCGATCTCGCGCAGATAGGACCGGGACAGAACCAGCCGAGGAACGGAAGCTCTCACGAACCGGGATTGTAGGCTGGACCAGGAGCGGAGCCTGAAGTGGACCCGAATCGCATCCAAGAGCGCATCGTTGGCCTTCGCGAGGCCCTGCATCGGCACCCGCCGATCCACCCCCTCCTGCAATTGGTTTGGCAGGCTGCGGCAGATCATCCGGAGATCATCCGAGAGTCCCCCCACCGCACAGTGTTGCGAGTGGTACAGGACGGCGCCCCTTGGCTCCTCAAGATCTGCCATCCTCGGAGACGGGGCGAGACCCTTCGCAATTGGCTACGGCTTCCGCCCGCTCTCCGGGAAGCCGAAGCGGCTTGTCGTCTTGGCTACTCGGAAATCCTAGCGGAACAAGTGGCCTCCCACTTGGGTCTCTTCCTCCGCCGCTGGCAAGAGGGCACGAGCCATCCTCTCCCCGAGGAGGATGGTTCCGCTTGGGGCCGCGGGCTGACACAACTGCACGACCAAGGATGGTCCGATGCCGATCTTGCAGCGCCAGATTTCCTTTGGTCCGATTCGGGGATATTGATTCCCCTAGATTTAGGACAAGCCAAG
The DNA here is from genome assembly GCA_964464385.1 of uncultured Planctomycetales bacterium. Classification (GTDB taxonomy): domain Bacteria; phylum Planctomycetota; class UBA1135; order UBA1135; family UBA1135; genus CAYXFZ01. The sequence continues at coordinate 8,129 of CAYXFZ010000051.1, read as the reverse complement.
GTGAGCACAGGGCCAACTCATTTTTCCAAGCGACAAAGAGACTTCATTCGCCTTTTGGCCAACTTGTCTCCGACTCAGGCCACCGCCTCAGCGGAGGCCATGTGCCTCGGCATTGCCCAGGCCGGTGGTCCCAAGCTGATTCCGAAGGTTCTCCTTGACAAAGCATCCGAAGTTCGCCGTCGGCGGCTTTGGCGCCGCGGCCGCCGAGTGTGGCGACCTTGCTCCGATTTCCGCACCATTGCCAACGGTGCCCTCCGCCACGGTTTCGCTCTTCCTGAGGATTTGGGCACACGGGTTCGGCGTGGCCAAAGTAGTCAAGTCTGGAAAAATGCCAACATTTACGGCAAGAAATACCGGCGGCCTTATTGGCGAACGGCATTGAGCCGTGGTCCCGCGGCCGCCACGGCCCGAGCACTGCATGTGTTGGAATTGGCGAACTTGCCAGCAGCTCGCGTGATGGGGTGGTGTGGAACCACGCTTTGGACCCAAGAAGTTCCCTACCCCCAAGCCAAAGCGAAGGATTTGCAATGCATGGAAGCTTGGCTGGCCGAAATCCATGCTTGGGGCTTTGGCATGCGAGACTGCAAATTGGAAAACTTTTGCATCGGTCCGAATGGGGCCATTCTGGTGGACGGAGATGGTTTGACTGCCCGTACGAACTCTGTCCGAGACCGAGCCCGCTTGCAAATGGAATGGGATCTGCGGGAGAAGGAGGTCACCAAGGATGGCGACGGCGACGAACTGCAAAGAGCTCCATCAATACCGCCAGAGCAAGCCCCACGGCCAAACCACTGAGACCTGCAGCAATCAGGGTCGGCGCCCGGGCGGGCACTTCTTTCACCCGGTCGGCAGATGCCATGTGTGCCTGATCCAACCATAGGAAGTCGAATCCTTGCTGGAGTTGCAAACGCAATTCTTCGATTCGACTGCTGACTCGAGTCGCATGGCCTTCCAAACGAGTAATCTCGGCATCCAGGCGGGCCAGGTCGGCCTGGACACCGGGAAGGGTGGCCAAAGTTTGGTCAATTTCCTGCAGGCGCGCTTCCAGGTGGGCACGGGCCGGGGCAATGCCGCTCTCGCTCACCGCAAGGCCCACCAACTGTTGAATCCAGGCTTCCGCGCGAGCGTCGGGCCTCTCCTCCAAGCTACTCTCCACTTGCGGTCGCGCGCCCTCGTTTTGAGCCTGTTCCTCGGCCAGAGCCAAGCGTTGTTCCAAGGCCAAGCGAGAGGGATGCCTGGCGGCAAAACTAACTCGAGCTACGGCAACTTCAGCCCGCAACTCGGCGACCTTAGCCAACGCCTCACGCCAAACTGGATTTTCAACCAAAATACGGCTGGCCCATTGGTGCTCCGGCCGTCCGGCCAACGCCTCTTCCAAAATAGGACGTTGGGCTCGAATCTGATTGGCCAGAACAGCCAAGTTTGTCATCTCTTGCGACAAGCGTTGCCGCTCGGACGCAAGCATGGCCAAATCCGTGGCCGGATCCGGGCTGGAGAAGGCCAACAACCGTTGCAAGCGGAGTTGGCGGGTGTCCGCCACCGCCTGCCAAGCTTGAGGCTCCTCTTTTTCCAAAACTGCAAGCATGGCCCGGGGAGTCCGTTCCGCCATTTCTGACATGGTGGACCGTAGGGCCCGGACGAGTGCATTGGCGATCGCCACGGCAGTCACTGGATCCTGATGCCAGGCCACGACCACCAACTGTTGATCGGCATCCAGGTCGGCGACCACATGGCGGGGAAATTCCTCACTCGAGAGTCCGTCTACGGCCTCAGCTGCCCTCTGCAATACGGCAGGACTGCTCACCAAACCGATCACGCCAACCCGAGTGGTTTCATTCAGATCGGGTGCGACGGGAGAATCTGGAAGGTCCTGACCACCGCCGGTGAGCGTCGGGCGGGGAAGTTCGCCGGGCACGAACAAGGTGGCCCGCGCCTCGAAGCGGGCCGGCATGGCGGTCATGCCCCACCAAGCGGCCACGACAGCACCTGCTACAACCAAAAGCACACTGAAGCGCCGCCGCCAAGCGGCTGCCAAAAGGGCGGTCAGGGAATCCTGTTGCATCTCAACGGGGGTCCTTTGACGAAGATGTGGACTGGGAGAAAGACAAGAGAAGGGTAGTTTCGACGAGAGCGATCCAAAACCAGAGGAACTTAACCCACAGAAACATGGCCACAGTGTTCTGAACCAAGATCATGGTAGATGCCAACAACAAGGCAGCCAAACGTTCTCGATCCGCGAGGGATCGCGTTTGCAGAAAACGGGCGAGAAGCCGGAAACCGACCATTCCCGCAAGCAAACCGAAGGAAAGGACCCCCAGGATCCCGGTTTCCGCCAGGATTTGAAGATACGTGTCGTGGACTTCCAAATGCCAAGGGTTGTACCAATCCAATATGCCTCCCACACCCACACCGAGCCAGGGAGAGGATTGAAAAGCAGCTGCCGCCAAATGGTCCACCCGCCAACGGAAGTCGACAGAACTGGCATTAAGAGCCTTGACGGCCTCATAAAGAGCCTCGGCAGCACCACTCTTCCACAACACGAAACCGGCAAGAGAACAGACCACAAGATACATCCCAGCGGTGCGCGGCCAGCGCAGAAGAGGAATGACGGCGGCGCCAATGGCCAAGGCCAGCAAACCACTGCGGGATCCCGTCACCAACACACCCAAGATCAAGAGAACGAAAATGGCCGCCAAGCGCCAGCGTTGGCCCAAGGAAGTGTGGGGCGAAGTGGCGCGGTGCAAGACCAGCAGAGCTACGGTTCCCAATACATTGGATTGATGATTGGGGTGCAACATCAATCCAGTACAACGGGGAAATACGCCGAAGGGAGTCACGATCCGGTTGAATTCCGGATCACCGAAAGTCATGACATCTCCAGTCCAAAAAGAGAGGAAGAGTTGGCTGATTCCGACGAGGGCAGCTACCGCCGCGGACAGGATCAGGGCATGGATCACGGCATCCAAGCGGGTCCGGTTGGCCAAAACCGGGGGTAAGAGCACCACCATGGACATGCCCAACATTCGAAAACCAAAATCCAAGTAGGCCGGAGCGGGACGAGCCGCCTGCGGCAGGGTCGCCGCGTAAACCGCAAAAATCAACAAGAGAGGAATCAAAAGAGGGGTCACCTTCATGCGATTCCTGGGGGGGCGGCGCAGATAACGCCCAACGGCGTAGGCCACGAGAAGCAACTAAGAAACTTGGTGCAAGGCCGGGATGACATCGGCGAAAAGAGAAAATACGAAGACCCCGATGAGAACTCGCTCCAATCCCACGGATTGAGCGCGCGCACAAAACCAAGCACCCAAAAGTGCAAGTAAGGAAAGTAGAACTGCCCCGCCGTGGTTGCTGTCCCCAACCCAAGAGGGGGTCGGTCCAAGGAGCGGTCGCCGCCAGAAAATGCCAAGACGGGCGTCGGCCAGGACCAGAGCACCGGCCGTGGCCCCCGCTATCAATGGAAGGAGTCCCGACAAGGTTAGGCGCAGAACTCTCACTCGGGCAAAGCCTCGGCAGGTTTGTTCGCAGGAAAAGAAAGTTGCAACAAGAGGGCAGACCAAGGTGGGAGGTCCAACACCAATGAATCTCCGTCACGGCGAACTCCCTTCTGCGGAGGCAAGGAAGCGGGACGAGCCGAAGGATGCAAGACCAAGGCCATCGGAACGGAATTCGGATCTTCGCTGCGCAAACGATCAAACTCCTCTAGAAAATTTGGATCCAGACGGGGATCGGAGTGTTCGGAGTCCACGCGCCAAGCAGCAACCACGGTAGGCATAGCGCCTTGGCACTGCACCCGCACCGAGCGGTGGGCCCTGCCTCGTTCGCGAAGATCTCTTTGGAATTCCGCTGCCGCAGTCTCCCAAACCTGCCGGTCTTTGCTAACCCCCTTGACCGCGCTCCATTTTTTCTTGCCCTCTAGAAAAGAGCGCAAGATGGATTCCTTGCCGCGATAAGGACCCAATCGAACCCCGGCCGCATCCACCCAGTGACGGATGTGCTTTGGGCCATCGCCAAAGGCGTTGGTCAAAAGAAGAAATCCATTTTCCTCGGCCCGTGAGGCCAGACAAGACAAATTGGAACTTGCGGCGAGGCGACGCTCCGGCAGGCGCGGCAGACTCGAGGCACGCCGAAACAAATGCATCCCGTTGAGGACCGCCTTGGGTGCGCCATTCCGGGTAAACACACCAACGGATTCTCCGGCCCAGTCCTTTTGCGTATCCCAAGGCGCATCCTGAAGGAAAAAGAAATGGCTTTGCACCGTGGGAGTCCCGGCAAGTTCGGCATTCACAGCGGCAAAGAACACCGCCGCCCGATGGTCATCGCATTCCGGTGCGGTCGGGTGCGGCAATTCCACATTCCATTCCGACAGCCAAATTTCCGGAGGACGTAAGCCGGCGGCGACAGCCCTTTCCTGAATCCGTTCGCCAAATCGGAAATTTCGCAAATCCGACGGGTGGCTGGAATAAAAATGAAAGGAAAAAAAGTCTGGTTGGAATTTCACTTCGGCACAGGCTTCCGCAATGGCGGCGAACCAGGCCTGCCCCGTGCCCGCAGCGGTGCCCATTCCCGGCCCACCGAGAGCAATGTCGGCAGGTATCAACTCACGCAAGGCGACGGCGACTGCAGCAAAGAAAGCTCCGAAGCTCTGGGGTGTTCCCTGCCATTGTCCAGCAAGATTGGGTTCGTTCCAAATTTCGACCGCAACCAAAGGAACGCCTCTTGCCAACAAGGTCCCACAATCCTTGGCAATGCCCTTGGCCCACACCTCCGCGGACTGCGGGGGAATTCCAAACACCTCGTCCCGTTTCTTACCGCGGTGGGCCGGGTCACCCACGACAACCAGCAGGACCGAAAGCCCGGCTTTTTTCGCGTTCAAACCAGCCGCTACCTGACGGGACAGGGGGCCCTTGGTGTAATCCAACCAAATGCGGGCCATGCCTCCTTGCGGCCGCAAGGCCAGGGCCCAAGCACTCCAGACCTGGGGGCGAGCGTTGGAAAGATCGTTGATGCCAATCCCCAAACCAGGAGCAATCTGCGACGAAGCGCCGGACCAATCCACCTGAAAATCCGGTTCTTGAAGAAATTTCAGACCGATGGCCAGGGACAGGGAAAGAATCAAGGCCAACCCTCAACTTTGGGCAATTCTTCTTCGGCGGCCAGGACGGGGGTGGTGTTTTGCAGAAGGTCTGCATGCACCACACCTTCCATCCAAGAAGGAACCCTTTCCCCGAGAGCGTGCAACAGACTGGGAAATGTGTCGCGAATGTGCATGCCCTGAATCGTGGATTGCGGGCGCACACCCTTGCCGGCAACGGCAAAGACACCCTCGAAACGATGCGTCCCCGAAACGGCGGCGTGAATGCGGGCAACACAAACTTCTCCCGTCTCCCAACCATCCAAGGTCAACCAAGCCAGATCGGCGAACTGCATTTGCAGGTCTGGCGCCTCGCCAGTCCATGGCCCGTCGTAAGTCTGCGAAGCGCGCACCGTGTAATCCAGCGCCGGCCGGCCATCCGGCAAGCGAAGTTTGGCCAAGGCAGTTTCGATTTCCGTCATCAGGGCATCAGCTTCCTCCGGCGGTACGATCCCCTGAGGATCCCGCCCCTGGAGATTGAGGCAAATCCCATGCATGGTGGACCAAGCGCGGGTTTGGGTCCAGACCACATCCAAGCGAGATGGGGTCGCTCGGTGGGCACGGTGGGGTAGGGGCAAACGAGCCAAGGGCCCCAGCAAACGCGCCGCCTGCGGACTCAGCAGGCGATCCGCGACTCGCCCAAGCGTGGTGCCTCGCCACACGGTGTAAGGGGTCGCCCGTCGCACCAAGAACCCTTCCTCCTCCAACCAAGCATTCAACTTCACGGTTCCCAAATAAGAACCGAAACCATGGTCACTCACCAAGGCCGTCAGGCCAGGGCCGGGACGATCCAGAAGAACGCCGGCAAATTCATCCGCCAAGCGATAGGCATCGGCGATCACCGAAC
>CAYXFZ010000051.1:0-2141 GCA_964464385.1 uncultured Planctomycetales bacterium | reverse complement strand
GCGGTGTCTGCCTGTACCGCGGCTGCATTCCCTCCAAAGCGCTCCTCCCCATCGGCGGTCCAACCCGGATGGTTCCGATCCTGGAAGCGCCAAAAATAATGCTGGCAGCGATCCGTCAGGGCCAAGACCGTGAAGTGGAGATCCGTCGGTCGGTCCGTCAACAGGGACCGCAGGGCCTGCAATCGTTCCCTTTCCACGGCGAACAATTCGCGGCGCAACAATTCCAAGTCATCCCAATCCTCCGTGCCCTTGGGTTCGAGGTCCGGATGCCAGGGGGAGTAATCCACGTCGGCGCGATAAGGATGGCCCAAGGTCCGCTCCAGGTCCGCCAAGAGAGTGGGATCCGAAGAAAGGACCGAGGGATCCAAGGGGCAGGGAATGCCAGCCAAGGTCCAACTCCCCTCCGCCTCCTTCGCCGGGGGCGGATAAGTCATGGGCACGTTGAGAGCACCCGTGGTCCAGCCCCGTTTCTGCAGGACAGAAAACATCTCTCGACCGCGAAATGCTCGGGCGTCGGCCACTTGCGGGGCATAGGACCCGAGAGGGCGGCGAAGGAAGTGAAACACCCCGTGCCGACCCGGATTCAGGCCCGTCATCATGGAAGTCCAAGCAGGCGGGGTAATGGGAGGAGTTTCCGACCTCAATTCCCCGCTGCAGCCCTGTGCCAGGATGCTGGCGATCCGCGGGAGTTGCCCCTGCTCGACAAGGGGACGCATGATCTCCCACGTAGCCCCATCAATGCCCAGGATTGCCAACTTTGCCATGTTGTCCAGGGTATTGGATCCAGTACCCTTTTCTGAAATAATAGGCTCGACCTCGCCCAGATGAAAACGGCTCCCGCTCTTCTGCTGTTGGCTCTCGCCGCCTGCTCCCACCCCGTGAAGGAAGGTGTGACCATGGGAGAAGATCCAGATCAACTGGGCCCCAACCTCACCTCCGCAATCCGCAATGGCGAATTCCTCATTGGACCCGGCGATCAGATCTCCGTGGACATTTGGCGCCACGAGGATCTCAGCCGAAATTACGAGGTGGATCCCGACGGCCGTCTCTTTTGTCACCTCATTGGCCCTCTCGAAGTTCAAGGGCTCAGCCGGGCCGGCGTGCGCGAAAAATTAACCCGGGCCTACGACGCATATTTGGTCAATCCCTCCATCGCCATCACGGTGACCATGAGCCTGGATCGGAAAATTACGGTCCTCGGCAGTGTCAAGACCCCAGGTGTCTATCCCCTCTCCACTCCTCGCACCACCGTCCTGGATATGCTCGGGCGCGCCGGGGGGTTGGCCGAGGGTGGCGACACCACCGGAATCATCATCGCCCGTCTCGTGGATGGCGAGGCCCGACTGGCCTCCTTCAATTTGGATCTCCTCTTTGATCCCCGCGAAGACAATCCGTCCATGCGAATCCCTTGGGTCCACCCGGGCGATTATCTCTATGTTCTCCGCACCGATTCCGCCGTCTTCGACGAGCGCATGCGGGCCATCAACGAAGGACTCAAAGGGCTGGTCTTTGCCGAGCGGGCCATTTTGTTGAAACCGCAAGTCATCGACGTTTTCTAGCAGCGGGCTTTCGACCCGAGAAGAATGGGCGAAAGAGGAGACGAGCGAGAGGCTTGATCCTCAGCGCGAGACATACCAACGCCGCAGGGCCCCGTGCTCGCGCATCCGCGCGAAGCAGGATTCGGCGCGACCCAATACGTGCAATTCTTTTGGCTCACTCGCCCGACGCCCGTTCCAGGCCAAGAGTCCCTCGTTGCAACGAAGATAATTCACGTCCGCAAGTTGGCTGGCGTGGCAGGCCAAGGCCCGAGCTCGGGCCGGGTGCACGGGGAGGGCGGCCGCTTGCGCAACCGGCAGTGCCGACCAAAAAGAACCCATGGCCAAATGGCAGTCACCTAGGGAAGAGGGCCAGGCCGCCGCCGCCAACCGCACTGCCTCGAAGTGGTCCACGTGGTTTTCCCCCCACCAGGGCAAGTGCACCAAGTCGGGTTCAAAGTCTTGGATCCAAGCCGACAAGCTGGCCACGTGGGTAGCAACTGCCCGCAAATGGCTCGGCACAGCAGGAAACATGTGGGGGTCCTGAATTCCCAGTGACGCTGCTGCGGCCAGCCACCCTTCTTGGCGACCGGAACCGCCAGCCCC
>CAYXFZ010000050.1:12707-18310 GCA_964464385.1 uncultured Planctomycetales bacterium | reverse complement strand
TATCCGGGCAACCCACCAGCAGGATGTTTTGGGTTGGAGTTTTGAAAATGGAAAGGGCTCGACCGAAGCCAAAGGTTGTCAAGGGATCCGGACTGACGATGGTGTCAAGCAGATCGCCGGTAGCGCTGTCGAAAACCTCCAAGACAGTGCCATCATTGCCTACTACAAAATCGTAGATGCCATCTCCGGACCAATCCACATGCCCTACCAGAGTCGTTGGATTGTCTGAGATCGAAATGGAATTCAACAGCACCGAACCCTTGGATCTTCCGTCCACAATCTGGGCCAAGCCATTGCCTCCTAAATCGGTGAAGGCCCAAACGAAGTCATCTATCCAGTCCCCGTTGATGTCGCCCACGGTTTTGGGCACCGGGGGTTCCGCATACGCGACAGTTCCGGGGCTTCCGCCGATCAGGACGGCTGCGCCAGCTGTGGCCACATCCCAGAGACGGAAACCCCAAAGGCCATTGATCGCGCTCTGGTAAACCGTGATTAGCTCCCGAACGCCATCTTCGTTCAAATCCCCGACATAGGCGGCGCCGGGCATTTCCCCGTAATCGGCCATGTTCCATTGCTGCCAGATCAATCCGGTTTTGCCGTGGAGGATGTAACGGTCTCCGTCCTTAGCAGAGAGATGAACCTCCCATTTGTTGTCTCCATCCAAGTCCTTCAAAGAACAGATATCCAGAAAAATGGAATTAAGGGTTGCACCACTATCATCAAAGGACCAGAGCACGGTAGTGAGATCGTGTCCGGACAGACAATCCACGTGCCCTGGGCTGGTTTGCACGACAAAATCTTGAAACCCGTCGTTATTAATGTCCTTGATTCCGGCTAGGGCAGACCGAAAGTCGCTGGGATCCACGACAATGTCGTGGTTTCCAAGCAAGTCGTAGGTGGTGCTGGAGTAAATTTTTAAATTGGCAACTCCAGGATTGGCGGCATAGGGTTGGACTGCGTAAAAATCCTTAGTACTGTCTCCATCGAAGGAGGGAATCGTACCTAGAGGTACGCCAAAACCAGGCAACCCATCAATTTGAGCCACGATATCGAAGGGCTCACCCTGAGAGGGGGCTGGTGTGACAAGGCCCAAGCCAGCCAAAACAAAGCACCGAAAAAGTGAGGGGGTATGGGACATTACAGGAATGTGCAAATGATCTCACTAGCCTATCACGGGTTGTGAAATAAATATTTGTTCTTATTTCGGTACCCTGTGGAAGATGACAGAGGAAACCTCTTGGGAACACGTGTACCGGGCTTCTCTCTATGCCTTTCAGCAAGAGGAAGCCTGGGTTTCCTTCGTTTTGGAGGGTTCGGATCCTCCTGAGGGAGCTTGGGACCCCTCCGTGACCTTGCTGACCGCCTGGAATCCAGGCTCTGTAGAGCGTTCCTTGGCCGAGAATCGTGCCGCCAATGCGCTCCTATTGCGCGTTTTGGTGGGTCGGGGCCTGGCCTGGGCGCCTGCACGAGGTTCATCTCTGCCCCATGTGGAGCCAGCTTGGCAGGAGGAGGGCTTTGCAGTTTTTGGGCTTTCTCGATTGGAAGCAGCTACTCTTGGCCTGGATTGGCAGCAACGGGCCGTTGTTTTTTTGACCGGCCAATCTGCCGAACTGGTTTGGTGCGCGGATGCCTCTTTCACTTCCTGCGGGCTGCGCATTCAGGAAACGGCACCGTAGGATGCCGGTCGGAAGTCCCATGTTGGCATCCCTCCTCATTCCTCTTTGCGCATTGGCTCAGGATCCTGTTGCCGTTGCCCTCCGGCCGGAGGCTGGGGCCGTTTGGCGGAACTCGCTTCGCATTGAGCGGGGTGAGGCCCGAAATTCAGGGGAAACCAGCTTTCTGATGGACCTCCGAGTGCGTTGGCGTTGCCTGGAAGTCAGCCGCGGGGTCGTCGAGTTGGAGGGCCGCTTTGTGAGTTGGCGTCTCCGCTTGCAAGATCCCGAGCAAAGACTGGAATGGCACAAAGGGAAAATGCTGGTTTTGAATGAGGTTGAGGATTTGGTAACTCAAGGATCCAAGGCACTCTTTATGGCTTGGGAGGCAGCATTGCGTCGCACCGACCTTCGCGTGAGCTTGCGCGAGGATGGCACCATGCTCACTTTTGCTGGCCTCACTTCCTTACGAAAAGGGGTGAAGATTGCCCTTGCTCAACTTGAAAATGAAATTCCTCCAGCCTTGGCCCACTTTGCGGGGGATTCCGGAGTTCGAGCATTGGCGGAAGCTCTTCGCTTATCGCTTGCCACTCCGCGTCCTGTCGAGCCGATCCAATCTGGGCAAACTTGGCAGGACCTTCGCGAACTTCCAGCTTTGTTGGGCGGGTCTTGTCGTCTCGACCGGACCTTTAGCATGCTGAGCACGGAACAAGATCGGAGTCACCGTTTCGCCCGCATCGAAGTGGCTGCTCAATACCGTCGTCCCGATTCTCAAGCCAATTGGATTGCCGCCGAAAATTTGGACAAAGAGGAGGAGAGCTTGTTGCTGCTGGTGGGTTCTGGGTTGCCCTATCGGATTCGCACCGGTTTCCGTTGCCCGTCCTCGCAAGGGATGCAGCCATTCTTTCGTGTTTCCATTGATTGGCAGGATTGATGCTGGACCACCTGCGCTGATGAGTGTTGCACTGCCCATTCGAACCGTGGATCGGGTGGCTGCCGATCAGCGGGCCTTTTCCTTTACCCAGCGATCATTGAAAAAAGAGACCAAAATGGAAGGCCTTCGGCTGGCGGTTTCCATGACGGACTTGACCACCTTGGAAGGCGCAGATTCTCTCGGGAAAGTGACAGCCTTGTGTCGCAAGGCACTTCGCCCGGGTGGCGCCACCGAAGCCCCCTCGGTCGCCGCTGTTTGTGTCTATCCTCGATTGGTTCCCGTAGCCAAACAGGTCTTGGAAGGCACTTCGGTTCACATTGCCAGTGTCGCCACCGCTTTTCCCAGTGGCCAAGTGACCCAACCCTCTCGCTTGGTGGATGTGCGCGAGGCCGTGGCCGCTGGGGCTGATGAGATTGACATGGTAATTTCCCGAGGGGTCTTGCTGGCGGGAGACGAAGGCACGGTTCCATCGGAAATTCGCGCGGTTAAAAAGGCCTGTGGTCCGGCCAACCTCAAGGGCATCATGGAAACGGGCGAGTTGGAAACCTACGATTTGGTTCGCTTTGCCAGTGATCTTGCCATCCAAGCCGGAGCTGACTTCATCAAGACCAGCACCGGAAAAATTCAGCCCGCGGCGACCATGGGGGTGACCTTGGTCATGCTGGAAGCGATTCGGGACCATTGGTTGCAAACCGGTCACAAAGTTGGGATGAAGCCTGCGGGTGGAATCCGCACCGCCAAAGAAGCTCTGCATTACTTGGTCATGGTCAAGGAAACATTGGGGGATGATTGGTTGACTCCAGATCTGTTTCGGTTTGGTGCCTCCAGTCTTCTCGACGACCTCATCATGCAAATTCAAAAACACGAGCGGGGCTCCTACGCTGCCGCTTGGGATGTTCCAGATGCCTAATCCTACCTCACAGAAAAAATGGCGGCGTAAAGTGCGCCTTGGCAGCGCTCTTGAGTTTGCTCCAGCACCGGAGAACTTTCGCCCTGAGATTGCCGAGGAATCCAAGTTGTTTGTAGGTGGGGACTTTGTTCCTGCCAAGAGTGGTGGATCTTTTGAAACCATCAATCCCGCTACGGGGAATTGCCTTTCCCGAGTGGCCTCTGCCGCTGTTGAGGATGTGGATCAAGCGGTTCAAGCCGCGCGCCGTGCGCTCCCTGCTTGGCGCCGTCTGTCGGGTGCCGCACGCGGCAAATATCTGTTCCGCATTGCTCGCCGCTTGCAAGAGCGGGCGCGGGAGTTTGCCGTACTGGAGACTATGGACGGTGGAAAGCCCATCAAAGAGTCTCGAGATGTGGACATTCCCTTGGCGGCGCATCATTTTTTCTACCACGCGGGCTGGGCAGACAAGTTGGACTACGCTTTTCCTGGTCGCAAGGCGGACCCTGTGGGTGTGTGCGGCCAAATTATTCCTTGGAATTTCCCCTTGCTCATGGCCGCCTGGAAATTGGCTCCGGCCTTGGCCTGTGGCAATACCGCGGTATTGAAACCCGCCGAAACGACTTCTCTAACCGCCCTACGCTTGGCGGAGGTCTTTCAGGAAGCGGGTCTTCCTCCGGGCGTGGTCAACATCGTGACTGGTGCCGGAGAAACTGGGTCGGCCTTGGCCAACCATGACGATGTGGACAAAATTGCCTTTACTGGTTCCACAGCTGTGGGGAAATTGTTGGCCAAGTCGAGTGCCGGCACCGGCAAACGGTTGACCTTGGAACTGGGTGGAAAATCGGCCAACATCATTTTTGCGGATGCCAGCCTGGAGCAAGCGATTGAGGGCATCATCACCGGCATTTACTTCAATCAGGGCCATGTTTGTTGTGCCGGTTCGCGTTTGTTTGTTCAAGAGAGTGTGTTCGAGGAAGTCGTTGCCAAGTTGGCCATGCGAATGCGGAACTTGCGCGTCGGGGATCCCTTGGACAAGAACACTGACGTCGGCGCCATCAATTCCAAGGAGCAATTGCAAATCATTCGGCGCTACATTCGTGAAGCCAAGGAAGAGGGGGCGGTTTTGCACCGCCCGTCCTCCACTCCTTTACCCGAGTCCGGCTATTGGTGCCGTCCCTGTTTCTTCACGAACGTGCAGCCCGCCCACACCCTTGCTCGGGAAGAGGTTTTTGGCCCCGTGCTGGCCGTCATGAGCTTTCGCACTCCGGAGGAGGCCTTGCGGCGTGCCAACCACTCGCCTTATGGCTTGGCTGCCGGAGTTTGGACGGACAAAGGCTCTAAGATTTTCGAGATGGCCTCGCGCTTGAATGCCGGCGTGATTTGGTGCAATACATACAACCGTTTTGATCCCGCCTCCCCCTTCGGAGGCTTCCGTGAATCCGGCTTTGGACGGGAAGGTGGTCGCCAAGGCTTGATCCCCTACGCCCGATTGTCATGAGTTCTGCCCGCATCCCCGTCCAGAAAACGCACAAGCTTTATATCGGCGGCGCGTTCGTGCGGTCTGAGTCCGGCCGAGATGTGGAGGTGGTGGATCGCCGTGGACGACCTCTGGCACGGCTTTGCCAAGGGTCTCGCAAGGATTTGCGCAACGCGGTGGTTGCGGGGCGCAACGCCGCCGACGGTTGGGCCAAGATGGATCCATATTTACGTGGACAAATCCTGTATCGCATGGCCGAAATGCTGGAAGGCAAAGCCGAAGAAATGGCGATCGCATTGGCGGCGACTGTGCCGGGTGGCATGCGCCGCGCTCGGCGCGAAGTCGGCGCGAGTTGTGACCGGTTGCTTTCCTGGGCAGGCTGGACCGACAAGTTGACTTCCGTCCTGGGAAATGCAAATCCAGTTGCCGGACCGTATTACAACTTTTCTATTCCCACCCCGACGGGCCTTGTCGGAGTTGTTGCCCCTTCCGAGCCCCCTCTCTTGGGGCTTTTGACCCTCGCGGCCCCTGCCCTGGCCAGTGGCAATGTCGTGGTTGCACTTGCTTCCGAAGAACACCCACTGTCGGCGGCTCTCATGGGCGAAGTTTTGGCGACCTCCGACCTTCCTGTTGGCGTTTGCAATCTCTGGA
>CAYXFZ010000050.1:6821-12697 GCA_964464385.1 uncultured Planctomycetales bacterium | reverse complement strand
AGTTCAGGATTGCCCTGGAAGAAGCTTCCAATTTGGATGGCATTCATGCGGCCGCTTGTTCCCCCGAGGAAACCCAACTTTTGGAGGCCGGCGCAGCGGAAAACCTCAAGCGAGTCCGAGTTCTTGATGTGCAAGACTGGTACGATTCCCGGGAGCACAATTCTCCCTGGCGGGCCGAACCGTTTTTGGATACCAAGACGATTTGGCATCCGTCCGCATCCTGAAATCAGCGCCAGTTTCCGGAAAGGATGAAGGCGCCCCAAAGTTTAAAATCATCTATCCCTTGGCGGCGCAAGTCGCGAATCAGTTTGCGACGTGCATGGGTGAGAGCTTCAGCGGGAGGAAGCTTGCCTTTCCACAAGGCACCGTAAAAGGCGGTCATCAGGTCGCTTGTTTCTTTGTCTGGAGTTTTCCAAAGTGAGCCAATGACGGTACGTGTGCCGGCCAAATGGAAGGCACGGCGCAGACTTACCAATCCCTCCCCGGGTCGCTCAGCTCCCCAAGCAGTCTCGCAGGCGGATAGCACGGCAAGGCGACACCGAGTCAAATCCACGGCAGCCACTTCCTCGGCGGTAAGCATGGAGGCATCCAAATGCGTGCCGTCGTTGGCGTTGGCCAGAACCAAGCCCGAGAGAAAGCCCGGGATCAGCCCAGCCACTCGACGCCGGGCGGCCAAGAGTTCTTCCCCGCGATCCTCCCATTCCAATTCTTGCTCCAACTCTGGAAGCCACTCGTTTTCAACCCAGCCGTGGGTGGCAAGATGGAGGTAAGCGATGCCGGGCATTTTTTCGATCAAGGAATCCTCGGATGCGTCTTGTCCACGGATGGCGGTGCTTGCACCCAAATCCAGGCGGGTATGCAGTTTCAGAATTTTGTCAATTTCTTCGCCGGTTCCTTCCAGAAATTTCCATACGGCTGCGGTAGCTCGAGAGGAGCGCTCGCTGTGGGTGTCCTTGCCCTGCTGGCCACCGAAATCAACGGCGCCAAGCACCAGCAAGTCACCCTCGCGGCTATCCATTGTGGGAGCCATCCCGGCGACCTCCGTCAAGTCATCCAAATAAATGAAGTTTCGTGTTTCCGCGAGGTACCTTCCTTGTTCTGGGCCGGGAAAAATTTCGAAGGGGACCGCGGCCAGGGCGGAAGCGGGCGAAAGCAGGACAGGATCCCGATCCTGCAGAATTTCTTGCAGTGGAGACCAAACGGCATCTCGGAGCATTTCCATAGGGGAGGGGCCGGAAGCCAATCCAGCGGCACCCCGATCCTCACCCATTGCTTCACGAATTCTGAGCCGCAAGATCGCCGAGGGTCCTAGATCGCGGAAATCAAGATCACCGTTCCCGAGTAAGATCCAAGCAAAAATGTGAGCTGCGTTCTTTTTGCCCGGGAGGTGTTCGAGGAAAAGTACCGCGGCGCCTTGCTCGGGAACATTGGCCAGAACGGCGTCCACATTATCTTCGGGCGCACCCAAGGGGGCACCCGCCAAACTGAAAATCTGGCGTTGCAGGGATTGGTGTTGCCGCTTCAAGTTGGACAAAGCGGCAAGGTCCTGGTCCGTGATTTCCTCCGGTAGACGGCGCAGTTCCTTGCCTAGTTTGGCACTGATCTCCTGGAGATTCTCTTGCAGGGAGGCCGCCTCCGGAGATGCGGTAGCGGCCAAGGTTCGCTGCGACTTCAGGACAGTGCGGCCTACTCGCCCCTTCCATTCCAGGGCCAAGGCCAACCCTTGGCGGATGGATTCCGGGTCCGTTGGATCCATCAAATGGAGGGCCCAGTCCAGGGCACTTCGATGGTTCCGCAAGAGTTTGAATCGTTCGCCCTCGGTCAAACTCCAAGCATTGCTGATGAACAGGCGACTCGCACTCCAAAAGGCGCCAACCGCGCGTTCGCGAGCGACTTGGGTTTGACCCAGCTGTTCCTCAAGGGAAACCAGGAATAGGTCGGCACTCAGAACCATGGGATGATCTTGGCCAAAGGCCTCGGCCCATAGGGCCCGTGTTTTGGAACCCGTTGCGTGGGCTTCTTCAATTTCACCGGCAGATCGAAGGGCTCGCGCCAAAAGATAGCGGTGGACTTGGGTGTCTGGGTGATTGAGCCCACGGGCGGCTTCGGATCGGGCCATGGAGTCCATGAGGAGGGCGCGGGCTTCTTGGGCCTTTCCATCTCTCAGGAGATGAGTGCCCCAATTGGCCTCACACAACAAAGTGGCGGGGTGAGAAGGACCCTGGGAGGCCCGCATGTCTGCCAAAGTCCGTTCCAGCAATGCGCCCGCGGCTTTGCGACGGCCTTGCTTGAAAAGGAGGCCGGATAGGTTTGCCTGCAGATCCAAAATGCGCGGATGCCCGGTGGGGAGTTTGGCCTGGCGGATGCGAAGGGCGAGATTCAAATGCTCTTCGGCGCGTTCGTAGTCACTCAGGTTGATGGCAACGGTGGCAATGTTTTGGTGGGTCCAGGCCAAATCCAGAGAATCCGGAGGCAAAACTCCTAGTTGGATTCTCAACGCTTTTTCGGCAGCGTTGAGGGCCTCTGCTGGCCGACCCAGAATGACCTCATTGAGGGCATAGTTGCTGAGTGTGCTTGCCATATGGGGCGACGCTGGGCCAAAAGCGACCGTCATCAGAGAAAGGGCTTGTTCGAATCTAAGACGAGCCTCGCCATGATTGCCTAGCCTGCTCAGGACATCAGCCTGACTCTGCATGGCTTCGGCTTGGATTGCCAACAGCGGGGGTTGGGGTTCCAAACCATCCATCTCTTCCATGGCCATAGCCTGTTCGGCAATGGTGAGGGAAGCTTGAAAATGCTCGAGGGCTTGGGTGTACCGTCCACCTTCCTTAGCCCCGACTCCACGGCTAAGCAATGCTCCAGAATGCAGGACAGCGAAGGCGGGGTTTTCCGGGAGGAAGCCAGCTTCTGATAACCGTTGGCCCACTAGGGCGAAGGAAACATCCGCTTCCTCCAACCGAGAGAGCTGAATGTTGGCCTCGCCGTAAATTTGGAGGGCGATGGCGGATGGGTAAATCAAGCCCAGTTGCAAATAAATAGCTTCCGCGTCTTGAGTGAGAGACAGAGCTCGCTCGGGCTTTCCGAAAGCGAGTTCTCGGCGGGCCGTGTCCAGGAGAGCCGTGGTACGCATCCGGGTATCCACACCGTCATAGGCCATGGCGGCTACCCAGTCTCGGCCATCCTCAAGAGCATGTTTGGCGAGGTCGGTTGGCGTGAGGGCAGGTCGGGGACCCTCGGTCAACTCCAGGACAAACGAACCCGTGGAACCATGAAGACCAACGGCTTCCAATTCAAAGCGAGCGTGGGCGGAGCCGTTCCATTCCAAATAGGCATGGCGTGGCGGCACTGTGAATGGCGTTGGCCAAAGACCATCATCGTCCTCGGCAAGAAGATTTCCCTCGGCGTCTCGCAATACAAGATAGGAATCCAATTCGAAGGAGCGCATGGAGAGGCACCAAATTCCGTCCTTGGGGGCCGTGAAGGAAAAGCGCCGAGCGTGGGCTGGGCCGTCGGAAGTGCCCATTGCTCCAGGGGCAGTGGTGACCGGATCACTGGCGCCGAGTTCGGCTTGAAGGGGTACACCAACTCGGATCTGGGTGGGATCCTGCAAATGAGGCAGGACAAACGCCGGAGCGCAACAGGCGACAAAAAGGCTGGTGATCATGAATCCGGGCTCAAAGACCCGGATCCAGTCTAGCATGGGTTAGGGTTTGACCTCAAAAGCGACCGCGCGAGAAGTGACTCGGGGCTTGTCCATCCCATCAAGGTCCAAGAAGGCGATCCAGACATTCTTCCCAATGTACGGAGTCAACTTTCCAGGAGCGGTTGCAAAATCGTAAACTCCATTCAAGGAATCCACAAAAGTGGAATCTCGAGTCAATGGAACCGTGGGACCACCCGGGAGTGACCAAGAACAAACTAGATCAGGAGAACAGGAGGGTGCGCTTGAAAGGGGAGTTCAAGATGAGGGGTTGGGTCAGGGGAGGATGGTCAATTGAATGGCACGGGAGGCGATCGTAGGTAGTTTCTTCCAACGGTGGGCCACGAAGGCAAAGGTGTAGGTGCGGCCGACAACACCGTTGAGTTGGCCTGGGCCAACCACGATGGAAAAGGACACGTCGCCTTGACTATCCAGCCATTCGATCCAACGGCCATTGCCGGGATAACTACCAAACACAGAGGCCCAGAAGGTCTTGTCGGCAGTCACTGGAACGAGCAAGCCGCCGATTTCCGTCGGACCCATTCCCGAGAGAGACAACAAGGTGTGGCACAATTGGCCGCCATTGGCGACGGGAAAGTCCACATCGATGAGGTAGGAACCACCCTGGGAAGCAGAGAGGCTGTCGCCGGATGCGGAGACCATGGGATCCAAGGAATAGATCGAGAGAGTACCAGAATCCGTTCCATTGGCCGTATCTGCGAGGCCAGAACCGAAGACTAAATTGTCTTTGCCGTCGCAGTTCAGGTCGGCGGAGGCCACCAAGGCCCCTCCCAACTGATCCCCGGCCTGGGTGCCCAAGCGTCTAAACATGATTTGCCCATCGCGGGTATCCCAGGTCGTCACCATGCCGGCATCGGCATTGCCGGCGCTGCGGAAGGTGCCGGAGGTGTAGGGGGAACCGCCGCTGGCCGAATGACCATTGCCCCCGTGGTTGCCGGAACTCACTGTGGTGCCATTGCCACCGCCGGTGGAGCCACCACCATGTTTGATGATGGTTCCGCCTGACTTGGAACCGCGAACAGTGACTTGGCCGGCGCCATTGATGGTCGTTCCCCGGAAGGGAATGACGACGTCAAATCCAGGTTCGCCAATGACGAGATCGGGTTCGCCATCGCCATCAAAGTCCACGGCATCAGACAGGGCAGTACCGCTTTCGTCGCCATCAAACTCGCCATTCAACGTGCTGATTAGGCCAAAGTTGGCCCCGGAGTAAACGTCCACGTAGCCGTTGTCTGTCAAAGAGCTCGTATCTCCACCCGGTGCGCCAATGGCAATGTCGGGCACGCTGTCGGAATCGGCCAAACCAGCGTTAGCAATGGCACTACCAAAAAAAGTAGCGTTTCCAGAGTTGGAAACATTGCCAACAAATGTGTGCATCAGGATTTGGCTAGCTCCGTCGTAAATGTAGACGCGGCCAGTATCAACAATACCGCTGGGGTCCGCTTCTCCTGGCGCACCGACAGCAATCTCCATGACACCGTCGTTGTTCAGGTCATCGATTCCGGCGACGACGGATCCAAAGAGACCACCAGTTCGACAATTAGGGGAATGAAGAATGGCTAGAACGGTGCCCAAAGAGTCCCAGACATGGACAGCACCGCATTTGAGCCCAAAAGGTCCAAGGGCTTGAGGAGCTCCAGCCAGGAAATCAGGTGTGCCGTTACTGTTCAAGTCCTGCAGTCCGGCAACGGCGGCACCCATATGCTCGTCGGCTGCACGGAAGTTCTGGAAGGATGCAAGAACGCTACCATCAAAGCGGAGAATCAAAACTTCACCAGAGTCGGTCAAGCCAGAAGCATCGGATCCGGGAGAGCCCACAAGGAGGTCCTCGCAGCCGTCCCCATCCAAGTCCCCGCGCAGGCGGGTAGCGGCACTTGCAAACTCGTCGCCAGGCGACCCTCCATCTCTGGAGGAGGAAAGGTCCCATGATCCACCAGCACCGTTTTGGTCGCCCCCGCCCTCGGGCGGGCCAGAGGTTCTTAGTCCCCAGAGATACACCACGCCAACAGGGGCGCCTATAGGACCACCGGCTGCAAAAGGCGCAGAGGTCAAGAGCATGGGGCCGTTGATGCTGGACAAAGTGGCCACAACCGAGGCGAAGCCGGCCTGCATGGAACCGGATATGTCGTTTAGTACTCCGATTTCTGAAGCATCC
>CAYXFZ010000050.1:0-6776 GCA_964464385.1 uncultured Planctomycetales bacterium | reverse complement strand
GCATGTTTAACTCATAATCAGGAACACCATCTTCGTTCCAATCCTGAGGAGTTCCGCGAGAGGTAAACGGAAACATTATCCCGCCCGATCCTGTTTGCGAAGAAAGGACGCTGAGTGTGGCGCCATCCAGTACCTCAGTTATTTCCGATTGCTGATTTAACCAAAGTGCATGGGCTAATTCAGAGACACCATCGCCGTTTAGGTCTCCTAAAGAGCGTGGCATCAAGCATACCGTGGTGCTAAAAGATGAATCACCAATGGTGGGGAATGAGTTAGTGCCCAACAAATGAATTCTGTGGTACATAAGCCCCATTAAAGGGTCCGTGGCGACTGTTGCCCAATCCCCTCTACCATCACCATCTAAATCACTAAGGGTAGTCAGGCGATCATCTTCATCAAACCAA
This sequence comes from uncultured Planctomycetales bacterium, assembly GCA_964464385.1. GTDB lineage: Bacteria > Planctomycetota > UBA1135 > UBA1135 > UBA1135 > CAYXFZ01. Next base: position 6,372 of record CAYXFZ010000050.1, on the reverse strand, counting down.
AGATCATAGGTAAAAATTAGGGTTCCATCCTCGCCATTCAGCAAGTATCGATTGAATGTCGTTGGATTAGAAACCATGACATCAAGGGAGCCGTCCAAATCAAGATCGGGCGCAGTTTGGATAAAAGTGAAAGGTGCTCCAATTGTTGAACCATTGTCATCGAAGGCCCAAATAGCATTAGACATATCCTTTATGGAAAAGCAGGCTAACTTTCCAAATTCAACCTGAAGTACAATTTCTGGAGCTCCATCTCCAGTCCAATCATCAACGACAGCCAAGGTCGAGCCTCCGTAGGAATTTGGGGCTACCGTGATGATGCCGGATTTGAAAATGGAGAAATCATTGCCATTGTGAAAGTCAAAGACGGCTTGACCGTTGGCGTTGAAGTAAAGGATGTAAAAATCTTCGGTTCCGTCGCCGGTCTGATCCCCAAGACTACCCACATCATCACCGTAACGAAGGGCACCTGCCGGAGGGTTCAAGGCACCCAAAAACTCCAAGTAGTCGGTTTGTTGGACGGGACACAGGAAAGAAAGGAGAAAGAGTGTTTGCAACATGGGGATGAGGGGAGGTGGGGAGGGGATGTACGAACGCGCAATTCAGGAAGTCCAAGGCCTCCACTGAACTAGAGTCGTGCGCTTGGAAGATTCCTCGCCCCTAGAATACCCGACAATGGCCCGCTTGCTGCGCCCGGATTTTTTGGCTTCCCCGGATGCTTGGGAGGAGCAAATGGGGGCATTTTGGGAACAAGAAGGTGCTTTAGAGGCCGTTTTGGAGGCCCGGAAAGCGTCCCCTCCCTATGTATTCTACGAAGGGCCGCCTACCGCCAACGGCAAGCCAGGCATCCACCATGTCCTTGCCAGGGCCCTCAAGGACACGATTTGTCGCTATTGGACCATGCGGGGAAGAAGGGTTTTGCGCAAAGCGGGCTGGGATACCCATGGCTTGCCGGTTGAATTGGAGGTGGAAAAACGGCTGGGCTTGGATGGCAAGGCGGCGATTGAAGCCATAGGGATTGGCCCCTTCAATCAAGCTTGTCGGGATTCCGTCTTCACCTACCAGGAAGAATGGGAGCGGATCTCGCGGCGCATCGGCTTCCTGCTGGATTACGACCACCCCTATGTGACCTATCACAAGGACTACATCGAGTCCGTGTGGTTTTTGCTCTCTCGTTTTGCTGCCAACGGGCTCCTGGAAAAAGGCCACAAGGTTTTGCCTTGGTGTGGACGCTGCGGCACCGGCCTCTCCAGTCACGAGGTGGGACAGGGTTATCAGGATGTGGACGATCCTTCGGTTTGGGTTTCCTTTCCCCTCCGGAATGGCCCAGGTCTCCTGGAAAGGGCGGCCTTGGTGGCTTGGACGACGACCCCTTGGACCTTGCCCTCCAATATGGCGGCCTGTGTCCATCCCGATTTTTCCTATGCGGTCTTGGAACACGAAGGCGGAAAATTTGTTCTCTTGGAATCCTTGGCTTCCTCGGTTTTTGCTGATGAGGAATTCGATGTGTTGGGCACGGTGCCGGGAATGGATCTTGTTGGTCTCGATTACGAACCACTTTTCGAATGGCAGGGTGGTGAACCGGTCTTGCACGGGAAGCGCAAGCATGTCGTGGTGGCTGACTCCTTCGTCACCGACGCCGAAGGCACGGGCATTGTGCATCTTGCTCCTTATGGAGCCGACGATTTTCGCATTGCCCGCGCACAAGATCTTCAGGGCCGACTTTTGGTGGGAAGAGACGGTACGTTGATGGTCTCGATTGCGGACGCCGAAGCGGGAACGGACTTCCGCACCGCCAACGTTGCCTTAATGTCGGACCTCAATTCTCGAGGGCGTTTGCTTCGACGGGAGCAACACCGCCACAGCTACCCGCACTGTTGGCGCTGCGACACCCCACTTTTTTACATGCCGTCCCCAGCTTGGTTTTTGCGGACTACTATTTTCAAAGAGCGGATGGTGACCGAAAATGGGCGCATTGCTTGGTCGCCTCCCGAAATCGGCACGGGTCGCTTTGGTGAATGGTTAGAAAACAACGTGGACTGGGCACTTTCCCGGGATCGGTATTGGGGAACGCCGCTTCCGGTTTGGTCTTGCAGTGAAGATTCCAGTCACTGGACTTGCATGGGATCGTTTGCAGATTTGGCAGCTAAGGTCGGAGGTCTGGCCGATGACTTCGATCCGCACCGTCCAACCGTGGATGCCCTGGTTTATCCTTGTGAGTATGCCGAGTGCGGCGGCACCATGCAGCGCGAGCAGGCTGTGATTGATTGTTGGTTTGACAGTGGCGCCATGCCCCTCGCCCAATACCACTGGCCCTTCGAAAATCGGGAAATCGTCGCCGAACAATTTCCTGCCGACTTCATTGCCGAGGGCCTGGATCAAACCCGGGGATGGTTTTACACCTTGCATGCTATCGGCGTTTTCTTGACCTGCGTGGATGAAGAACTTTGGCAAAGTGGCGAACTGGATGGGCAACCCTTGCCGCGTCTTACCGCAGGAAGTGCCTATCGGTCCGTCATGGTGAATGGTCTCTTATTGGACGCCGAGGGTCGCAAAATGTCCAAGCGCTTGGGAAATATTGTGGATCCCTTCGCCGCCGTGGCAGAACATGGTGCCGACGCCATTCGTTGGAGCCTCTTGGCTGGTGGGGCCGCTCATTTGTCCCGCCGATTTGATGATTCCGCCATTGAGGAGGTTCGGCGCCGTGTTCTGGGGACTTTGATCTCCTGCCACGATTTCCTGGCTCTTTATGCCGAAACGGAGGGTTGGGACCCTTCTTCTCCTCGACCTGCCGTGGCAGACCGAGAAGCCCTGGATCGTTGGATCCTTTCCCGGACGACGGCCTGCGCCTCGGCCTGTGCCAAAGCCTTCGAAGAACTGGATCCAGCCCGGGCTATTCGCCGCCTCGAGGCACTGATTCTGGACGAAATTAGCAACTGGTATGTTCGCCGCAGTCGGCGTCGTTTTTGGGGTGCGGCCGGGGCGGACACCCAAGCCTCTGCCTTCGCCACTTTGCAGGAAGTGTTGGAATCCGTTGCCCTCATGGTTGCCCCCGTGATCCCATTCTTGGCCGATCATGTGTGGAGATCCTTGCGGCCGAAGGATGCCAGTGTGCATTTGCAAAACTGGCCCGAGGGTGGAGAACGGGATCTTGCCCTGGAGCAATCCGTTGAACCCATCTTGCGCGCCGCAGGCCTGGGCCGAGCCGTGCGCGAACGCGTGGGGATTCGCGTGCGTCAACCCTTGGCGCGCATGGTCTTGCACATTGCTCCAATGACTTCACCGGACGCCGATCCCAAGGCCCACGAAGCTTCCCTGCGCGAAGAGCTCAACGTCAAAGAAGTGGAATGGATTGAGGGCACGCCTGATTTCTTGGAAGTGCGCGCCAAGGCCAATTTCAAGCGGCTGGGATCTCGCGCAGGCAAGGATATGAAAGCTTTGGCGGACACCATCGCCAAATTAGATCGGGATATTTTGTTTCAAATGCAAGCTGGCGAATCCCTGGAAGTTTCGGTGGGCGAAACCAATTACACATTGAGTGCCGAGGATGTGCTTTTGGAAACCACCAGCTTGGCTGGCATGGAGGCCGCCAGTGATGGTCGCGTGACCCTGGGCCTCGTGACCGAGTTGACTCCGGAGTTGCAGTGCGAGGGGTTGGCCCGAGAATTGATCAACCGAATTCAAGGATTGCGGCGCAGTACGGGATTGGACATTTCGGATCGGATCCATCTGCGTTTGGCCGGAAGTTCCGAGATCCAGGCCGCTGTAAAGGCCCATTTCCAGCTCATTGCCGAAGAAACCTTGGCCGAAGGGGGTCTTGAATGGTCCACAGCAGGCCTGCCACAGGCCGATTCTTTTGCGATTCCCGGCGGACATCAAGTGCAGATCCTTGTTCAATTGCTGAGTTCGGATCCAGCCTGAGCAAGATTTTTCGGGCATTCCGGTTTCATGTGGTAGGGTGGGATCGTGTCCAACGCGAACGCTCGGGGCATTTGGCCGGAGGTTCGACAGCTCTTTCTCGGGATCTCTTCTTCGTATCGGGTAAACCGGTCGAGTGGTTTCCCAACCTGAAAGCAGGGACTTTTCCTGCCACCCTCCCTGGCCTCGCCGCCGACACATCCGCCCTGCCCGGGTTCGCCTTGGCAGGGCGGAGTCCTTGATTCGCCGCCCCTGTCTCGGCAAAATGCACAGGTGAGGAATCTACTCCTGCTTGTCGTACTCCTGGCCGTGGTGCTCTCCCTTTACTTGGGCGTGTTTCGAGGCCCTTCTGACGCGAATCTGTTCGCCGCCGAACCGCAACTTCCAGCGGCGGCCAAGTTGCTGGATTTGGGCCCGGGTGGGGACCCCATTCCTAACCCCAAGACCGGCGGGAATCTTGGCGGAGGGTCCAACCAAGAGTCCACGGCATTGCGCGCTCTTTTGCAGTGGCATCGCTCGGGTTCGGATCTTGCTCCAAACTCCGTCGCGCCCCTGGCTCTGCAAGAATTTGCCAGCATCTGGAAGGGGCAATCCTCTTCCTACGCTGCTCTGCTTCGTGCCGGCCTCCCAAAAATCTTTGGTGAGGAATTTGATCGCTACGGTAAGGCATTCGCCTTCGAGGGCCTGGAGGCCCTCAGCAAGGAACTCGCCAGCGCCCCTTACCACGGTCCAGCCTGGTTGGTTTGGATGGACGCTCTCTCTTTCCGGCTCATGCGTACCCGCCAAGCCATGGAAGGTTCCCGCGCTTTGGGTTCCCTCATTCACGAAATGTTAGCCTCCGGATACCCCCGCGATCGTGTGCTAGGTCTTGCCAACCGAGTTGGAGAAGTGGCCAACCAAGCCGCCGATTTCCTTCCCTGGAAACCTTATGGAATTCTGGAGGGGGATAGCCTGGATCGCATCTGTCGTATTCAGCGCAAGACCGGCCTTTCCTTGAATTACGGTTGGATCAACATCTTCAATGGCCGCTCTCTCCAAAACACCAATCTACGTCCTGGCCGAGAGCTCAAACTTCCCACGGATCCTCTTCGTTTGGAGGCTTGGCGCGGGGCGTGTCTCCTGGTTCTCTATGCCGGCAATGTTCCCATCCGGATTTGGCAGGCCAGTTTCGGCAAGGATGGCAATGCAACGCCCTTGGGATCCTTCACCATGGGCGATTTCTTGGAGAAACCGGTGTATTGGCCCCAGGATGGTCGTCCTTCTCTCCCCTATGGCAATCGAGAAAACCCCTTGGGGACCCGCTGGATGGGGTTTTCCGAAAAGCCCTCCTATGGGATTCACGGCAACACCAATTCAGACGATTCCATCGGTAGTTTTGAATCCTTGGGTTGCATCCGCATGCACAACGAAGAGGTGGAAGAGTTGTTCCAACTCCTGCCTCGGGGTGCCCACTGCGAAGTGATGGGGTAGGTTCCGAGGGCCTACCGCCGCCAAGCCTCGGCGAACTCTCGACTGACGCCAATGGGGGCGACATGCACAGCACCACAACTTTCGGGGCCGGCCACAAGGCCGAAGCCAATCTTGGGGGCTACGAAGGTGAGGGTCCAACGGGCTGGCAGACAAAAGCCCAGAGTTTCGCCGGAATCGGAATCCAGTCCTGAGGGCGTATCCACGGCCAAGACGGGCAGGCCGCATGTTCGCAGGTGTTGAAGGGCTTGCAACGCGGCTCCTTGGATGGGCCGGTTCAGGCCGATTCCAAAGAGGGCATCCACAATCAAAATTCCATCCTCGGGTAGATTCGGCGGGGAATCCAAGAAGTCATCGCAGCTGGGATAGGGGGGAAGGCCCAAGGGCGCCCAGACCTGTCCGGAGACTGCTCCTTGGAGTTGGCGAGCGGCCACGAGTCCATCCCCGCCATTGTTGCCGGGCCCGATCAGGAACAAGACTTGATTCCAGCGTTGATCGTCCAGAATGGCCTGAATGGCCCGTGCCAGACCATTGCCGGCATTCTCCATGAGAACATGGGCCGAAAGATGGACTTCTTCCTGGAGATAGCGTTCGAAGTCCAAGGCCTCCGCTTTGGACCATGGTTTTCCCAGGGTTTCCTTGGCACAAGAAAAGCCGGGGATTCGGTGGTTGACCTTGGGCATCCTTTCCCTACCCTATGAGGCCCCTTTGCGCCCCGGAACCCCATTCGGGGAACTGGAATCCCGGGAGACCCTCCTGGCGCGTTGGTTCTTGACTCTGCCCTCGGGCTCGTTAGGATAATTGGCCCGTTTGTGCGCTTCATCCCTTCCAAGGGGTGAAATCCGCACAAACCATGATCCTTGAAAACACGGATGACCCAACTTGAAAAGGTGAACGAGTCAATTCCCATACCCAAACAATCCGATCAAGGCCCCTCGGGGCTCCGATCAAAAAGTGAAGGGTTTGATCCTGGCTCAGAGTGAACGCTAG
>CAYXFZ010000049.1:13420-18662 GCA_964464385.1 uncultured Planctomycetales bacterium | reverse complement strand
AACCACGCTCGACCCAGGAAACTAGGGCCAAACTGCCATCGGCCAATAGCTGCGTTCCGGATCCATTCGTCAGATCATTGACAAAGGCCTGTTGGGCTGGACCATTGTTGGCCAAAGTGCCCTCGGCAGCAATTGGCGTGGAAGAAAAGAAACCCCAAATTTCCAAATAGATTCCATCTCCCGCCAAGGCCGAGGAGCCGAGATCAACATTCGTTGGGAAAGCACTCAGGTTGGCCAAGTTGGCGGCGGGTTCCGAGCCAATGTCCAGGCCCGTAGGACGAGAGAACTTCAAGCTGGTCCACGAGGCCGTCCAAGTGGCCAACAAGGAATTGGGCGAGAATTCAGTATCGGTAATGGTGTCGTCAATGAAGACCTGCATGGCCGCGTCCAAATCGGCATCGTCATCATCGTGGACAAATCCCACAATGCGATCGCTGGCGGAACTCCCGGGCTGGGCAAAGGACGCGGCTCCGCCATCGGCGGTAATGGAGACGGCAGCAGAAACGCCCGTGAAATCAATAGGCTTGGAGAACACGATCACCAAGGGATGATCGTTGCCCACGCCCTCCTGGCCATCCGGCGGCAGGGTGGCCAACACTTGCGGTGCCACACCGCTCGTGAATGCAGCGGTGGTGAAGCGCGTCAGCACGCCAGCACCACTGATCTGCAAGCGGGACCCGGAAAGATCGGAGAGATCATCCGTCGCCACCAGTTCGTATTCCGTACTGGGAACCAAAACGGAGTCCGGCACCAGAATGACGCCTCGGTCTCCGGCCACTCCAGTGGTGGCATAACCGATGGAACCCGAGGAGCCGCGCGGCCGCAGGAACAGACCATCCTCCACCGTGGAAAGGTTGACACTCTCGCTGAACCACAAGGTAACGGGCGCTTGCACATCCACATCCACCATTTGCGAGACTGGCCAGGCCCCCACCACTTGCGGGGCACCATCCAAGAGAAGGGCGCCATCCACAGGCACCGAAGCGGGCAATGAGGAGGAACCGCCACCACCGCCACCACCCGGATCCCCGCCCCCGTTCCCTGGATCTCCAAATAGACCCCCTAAATTCTCGGTACAGGAGGCCACGACCCAGGCCACCAACAGCAACAAACTGCAAAGGCGCAAGGTCGGGGGGATTCCAACGGGGCAGGATCGCATGGGTCTACCTATCATGACGCCTTGAACGACCGATTTCCGCCCTGAAATCCGGCTCCCTTCTCGATGCGACCCCTTCCTGCCCTCCTCCTGCCCTTCCTGGCCCTGGGAGCGCCCTCTTGTTCTTCCCCTCCTGCGGAAAAACCGGTGGACCCGATCCCTCCCTCCCTGTCAGAGGAACCCGAACCCGCACCCCCGGACCTCCAAATCGTGCGCGAGTTCCTGGCTCAGGGCGAGCTACTCCAGGCCCTGAATTCCCTGGACGACCTCCGTGGCAAACACAAGGAGGACGCCAAGTATTGGTTCTTGCTGGGAACAACCAATCTCGATTTTCTAGGAGTCCGCTTGGCTCAAGGAGAGTCGGACGGTCTCCTCATTCAAAGTCTCTTGGAGGATGCCAACCGTTCCTTTGACTTGGCTCTGCAACTTGCTCCGGAAATGTGGGCCGCCCTAGTGGGCAAGGCCCAAGCTCTTCGTTTGGCTGGAGACTTCGAGGGGGCTTGGGCCGCCGCCTCTGCCGCGCGTTTTGCCGCCGGTGAGGACGGCCTCCAACCTCAAGATCAATTGGAATGTGGGCGGGCCGGCTTGGCCCTCACCATCGAACACATCCAGGCCAACCAAGGGAGTCCCGCTGCGGCAGTCGAAGCCACGGCCATGTTGCGCACCGCAGCGGACGCGGGGCTCAACGAGGCCACCATTGCTCTCGCGGACCTACAAGCGTGGCAAGGCTTACCGGAAGAAGCTGCGGCAACCTTGAAGGACGCGCTCTCCGAGGATCCCCAGTTCCCGCTCGCCCTGGACCGCTTGAAGAACGTTCGCTCTGGCTCCACCGCGGCCCTGGCCCGAGATTTGGAATGGGTACGCAGTCGCCGCCCCAGTGACGGCCTCGTTCTTTGGCATTTGGGAGATGCCCGTTGGCAGGAACAAATCGCCGCCCGCCAAGCGGGAGATTTTCTCGCTGCCTATGAGGCCCTGGATCGCGCCGAAGAATGTTTCCTGCAGGCGCGGCAATTCCGTCCGGACTTCGCCAAATCTTGCGCCGACTGGTTGCACTTGGTGCGCACCGCGCGCGGCTGGGCCCTGTGGGAAGAGGGTCGCCCGGGAGATGCGGCGCAGGCCTACCACGCAGCCTTGAAATCAAACCCGGCACGACTGGAAACGGATCCGTCCCCTTTCAGTCTGCGCCTCGGGATCGAATCCTACTTGGGTCATTGTTTCAGCAATCGAAAATTCGCCGAGGCCCGCACCTTTCTGCGCCGCGTTCTGACCTTGCACGAGAGCGACGCCATGTGGTGGAACAATTTGGGTCTGGCCTGCCGCGACATTTTCGAACCCGCTGTCCGCCGGGGATTGCGATCCATTGAAGAAGAAGAGGTCTTGGCCATGTTCGAGGAATCTTGGGAGGCTTACGCGCGCGCCGCCCTCTTGGCCCCGGAAGATCCCAACATCCTCAACGACGGCGCTCTGATCGCCGTGTATTACTTTGACCCCGATGGCCCGCGGATGGCGCAAGCTGAAAAACTGCTGGCCCGGGCCATTGCTGCCGGAGAAGCCCGCTTGCAGACCTTGCAACCCGCCGAAGAACCTGAAGTTTGGCGTCGCACGGACATGGCCGTAGGAGACGCTTGGGAAAACTTCGCTTACCTGGAAGTGATGCGCCGTGAAATCACGGAAGGAGAGGCGGAAGAGCACATGGCTCGATCGGCAAAGCACTGGCCCTTTGGTCGCCGGGACGGGCTCCCCCCCATTCGCAAACGCCTCCAAGAACTTCGCGCCAACCAGAAGACCCAACCCTGAAATGTTTTTTTCGTTGTTGCTCGCCTTGGCTTGCCAGGATGCCCCAGAAACTCTGGAGCAGAAAGGAATGCGCCAATTGGCCACAGCCGAGGCCGAGGTGGCGGCCGGCAAACTGCAGGGTTATGAGGCCGTGGATGCCTTCTTCGAGGCCGCGCGCACTCTCCGGCAGGCGACGGAAAAAGGGAAAGCCTCGGCCATGGCCTGGCACGCCTGGTCGCGCTCCTTGGTGCTTTGCGACGATCTCCGGAAAGGCCTGCAAATTGCCCAGGACGGACTGCAAGTCTTCCCGCAGGATTTGGACCTAGCTCTGCAAATCGGCTCCATTCGCTTGCTGCAAGCGGACCAGGGGGGCAAAGCAGAAACCGTGCAACGCCTGCGAGAATTAGCCGCCGAACAATTTGCTGCAACGGCCAAGGCGCACCCCAAACGGGCCGAACCCTGGGTGCACCTGGGTCAGGCCCAAATTTGGTTGGAACTTCCTAAAGATGCCGAATCCTCCTGGCGGCATGCCCTAAAAGTGGATGCCACCGCCGTGGACTTGGGTTCGCTCACGCCCTGGTTGGGCGGGACCGTAGCCGCCCTCCTCATCCAAGAACATTTGGCCCGCAATGGGGAAGATGCCCTCACCTTGTGGTATTTGGCCACTGCTGAGTTTGCCGCCATCCCCCGCCCCTGGAAATCTTGTCGTAGCCACTTTCAAAAAGTATTGGAATTGGAGCCCAGCTATGACTCCGCTTGGTCCTACCTCGCGAATGGCTCCTTTGCTGAGGCCAGCCGTCTTCAGGAAAGGGGCGAGGCGGCCGCCGCCCGCAAAGAGTTTCTGGCCTCGGCCAAGGCCTGGGGAACCTACCTCAGTGGCAGGGGCGGATCGGTCCATTTGCAAGTGGTCCGGGGGGCCGGTGGAGAGGCCGCCATTGCCAATCTGGATTGGCTGGCAGGCACAGCCTGGAGCCGTGGTGATCGCAAGACTGCGGTGTCCTTGGTCGCTTGGCTCGTGCAAGCCCGCCCCCAAGATCCCAAGCTTTGGAACAACTACGCCCTCTTTCTGCGGGATACAAGAGCACCGGAAAAATCATTGCAGGCATACCGAAGGGCCTTGGCTCTACAGCCGGACGACCCGCAGGTCATGAATGACCTAGCCGTTATTTTGCATTATTACTTGCGCCGCGATGATGCCGAAGCGATTGCTTTGTATGAAGGGGCCATTGAGCGAGCTCAGTTCCTCTTGCAGGAGGGTCAGGACGAGGATGGCGATCTTGGCCCGGAGCACTCACGCATCTCCACTGCCCTGCGAGACGCCCGCAACAACCTTCGCAAACTCCAGGCCGGCAATCGCCGCATTCGCTGAGTGACGCTCTCTTCCCGTTCAGACCTCGGCCGTTCGCGTTGGAGTCGCGGGCCGGGTCGAACGCTGTTGGGTTTTTTGGTGCTGATCGTCGTCGGCACTTTTGCCCTGGGTTTGCCCCAGGCCGTGGTTCCTGGCCATCCTGCGTTGTCCTTTTCGGAGGCCTTGTTTACCGCCACGAGTGGCGCCACCGTGACGGGTCTGGGGGTTTTGCCCCTGGCCGACCTTTCCCGTTTTGGGCATGGTGTGCTCTTGGCCATGATTCAACTCGGGGGCTTGGGCGTCATGACACTCGCGGTCCTGGTCTGGGCCGGCCTAAAAAGACGTATGGATCTGGAATCCGGTGAGGTGGTCGAAACCACCCTGGGCCGCCGGTTTGTCCGGGACTCCCCTGCCTCCACCCTGGGATTCGTGTTGTGCTGGACCTTGGCCGCCGAAACTTTGGGTTTTCTGGCGCTTTGGCCTGCCTTGGAGGGTGTTCCCGACCGGGGCTTCCAGGCCCTGTTCCTGGCAGTGTCCGGTTTCTGCAACGCCGGCTTTGATCCTCTCGGCCTACAAAACCCCGAATACCACCAATGGGCCCTGGGACTCCCACTTTTGATGCTCTGGCTCTTGGGCGGCCTAGGCTTTCTCGTTCCCCTGTCCTTGTGGCAACGAAGAGGACCAGGTCAGCGCATGGATCCCGCCGTACGAATGGTGTTGCAGGCCGGCCTCATTCTGGTGGTCTTGGGTCCACTCTTGTTCTGGTTGTTGGAACGGGACGGCTTGTTGGCGGACCACTCCCCGGCCCAAGCCCTCCTGCTCTCCCTATTTCAAGGCAATACCCCGCGCACGGCCGGATTTTCCATGCTGGATCTGAGCGGGGCCCGTGTCTCCACCCTTCTTGTACTCGTGCCCTTGATGCTGATTGGCGGCGGCCCGGGGGGCACCGCCGGGGGCGTCAA
>CAYXFZ010000049.1:0-13410 GCA_964464385.1 uncultured Planctomycetales bacterium | reverse complement strand
CATTCGTGGCCAAGAACATGTCTTGGCTGGTGGGCGTCGCATTCCCCCGGCCACGGTACGCCGGGCGGTGCAAGTCTTTGCGCTGATGGCGGCCCTGTTCTCCATGCTCCTCTTCGTTTTGGTTCTTGAAAGAGAGACTTTGGGGCTTCCAGCCGAACTTGCTCGCACCTCCTTCCTGGCTGCCAGTGCCCTGGGCACGGTGGGCCTGGATGCCGGCGCCTGCCCAGAATTGGGCCTGTTCGGGCGCTTGGCCGTGGTTGTCGCCATGGTTCTGGGACGCTTGGGTCCATTGACCGTGGCCTTGGCCCTCTTCCGCCAAAGTTCCCCAGCAGTGGGTCCTCTACCAGCTGAGGCGGAAATTCCAGTCGGCTGAGCTAAGATATCCCGACAAACAGGAGTCCAATGAACCACATTCTGGTCCTGGGTCTTGGCAAATTCGGCCGCCGTTTGGTGGACGAACTGTCGTCGCGCAACGGTGTCCGCGTCTTTGGCGTGGATCGGGTTGAGGCAACATGCCGCAACGCCAGCGATTCCATCTGGGAATGCCTGACCGCACGCGTCGACTCCCAGGCCGCCGTCGAGGCCATCCTGGACCGAATCGGCAACATGGACACGGCTGTGGTCTGCTTGGGTGGCTCCACTCATGCGGCGACCTTGGCCGCCCTGACCCTGCGGGAACGGGGCATTGCTCGCATTTTCATCAAGGCCGAAGATGAGGCCCACCGTTCTGTATTGGAGGCCATGGATCGAGGCTTCCCGGGTCCACCCCGGTTCCGGCTCTTGATCCCGGAGTCGGACGCCGCCACCTTGAATGCTAGCCGCATTGCCAATGACGCCCTGCGCGAGTTTGCCCGCTTGGGCTCGGACTTGGATGTAGCCGAGTTGGATTGTCCTGCAAGTTTGGCCGGCCGCTCTCTTGCCGAAATGAAAGTTCGCGAGCGTTGGGGCCTCACGGTCCTCGGATGGCGCGAGATCCCGGAAGGTCCCCTGCATTTTGCCGATGCCACAACCCCACTCCCGGAAGGAGGCACTTTGATCGTGGCCGGTCCTCCAGACGTGGTCAGGAATTGGGGCGAGGAGGCCGCCAAAGCATGAATATTCTGATCGCCGGGGAAGATGAGGTCGCGGTACGCCTCGCCGAAGCCCTCATGGAAGAGCATTCCGTGACCTTGCTCTGTCCGGAACAACTCGACACCGCCCGTTTGGACCGCTTGGATGTGGATGTCCAGTACGGTGATTCAACGGACACGGAAGTGTTGGGCTCGGTAGGTGCTCCTCATGCGGGACTCTTCGTGGCCTGCACCTCCACGGATGAACGCAACTTGGTTGCCTGCGTCACGGCCAAGCGCTTGGGTGCTCGCCGCACGACCTGTTTTCTTTGGCGCCGCCAGGCCCAGCGTTCCGAGCAAGACGCGGTGGCCTTGGCGCGCCTCTTGGGAATTGACAACGTGGTTCTGCCGGCGGCCCGATTGGCCAAGGAAATCTTGCGCATCGTCATGGTGCCGGGGGCCCTGGAAGTCGAGGCCTTTGAAGGTGGCCGGGTTCGCCTCGTGCGGCGCGCGATTGAGGCCGGGGCTGCAATTACGGAAGGGACCCTGGCCGAGGCCGGGATCCCCGACGGCGTCGTCCTTGTGATGGGCAAACGGGGCGAAGAGGCCTTTATCCCAACCGGCTCCACAACCTTCCAAGCCGAGGATCAAGTCACCGCCATGGGGACCTTGGCCGGGATTAATCGCTTGATCTACCGCCATCTTCGGGCCGTGGGTGCCGAACGCCGCGGCCGCCACGCGGCCATTGTTGGCGGTGGCACGGTCGGACTGGCCGTGGCCTTGGGCCTGGAAGAGGCCGGTTGGAAAATCAAGCTCATTGAATCAGACCTGAAACGGTGCGAAGAAATTGCCCCGCAACTGAAGGGTCGAGTCCTCCATTTTGATGGCGCCGACCTGGATCGTCTCGAGGAGGAGGCCATTGGTGACTCTTCGGTCCTCATTGCCGTAACTTCCCGCGATGAAAAAAACCTCATGGTTTCTCTCGTTGCCCGACATCTGGGGGTGCCGCGCATCATTACTCGTGCCGACCGTCCGGTAAACGAACGGCTTTTCGAAAAGGTCGGCATCGATGTCGTCAAGTCCGCTCGCGGTGCCGCCGTGCAATCCGTGGTTCGTTCGGTCGTTGCCGCACGCCACGATCTGATGGCCGAACTGGATCACGGAGATGTTGTGGTTCTGCGTTTGCAAGTGCCACACCATCGCGAACCCGTTCCCTTGCACGAACTGCAGCCTCCCGTGTTTGCCGTGGTCGGTGCCATCCTGCGCGAGAGTCGAGTCATCGTTCCCCGCGGTCGCGATTTGGTTTGCGGCGGGGACCACCTCCTTGTGTTCTGTGCCCGCGACGACGAAGACAAGGTCCGACGTTATTTCCAACGCTTCGAGCTCTAGACCAACGTGCGTCTCGCCCTCGTCTTTGGTGTCGTCGGCAGGCTTCTGCGCCTCAACGCCCTGTTCTTCCTGCCGCCTATGTTGCTGGCTTGGGCGGATGGGGACGCTGCTGATGCCCAGCGCTTTCTCGCCGGCTCGCTCTGTGCATTGGCTCTTGGTTCCTGGATGGTGCATTTTCTGCCGAAGTCGAACAACTTCCGCCGCGCCGAGGCCTTGGCCGTGGTGGCCCTAGCTTGGTTGTTCATGGTCCTGATGAGTTCCGTCCCTTACATCCTGAGTGGCCTGACTCCAATCGATGCGATCTTTGAGTCCATGTCCGGACTCACGGCCACCGGCGCCACCATCCTGACGGATTGGGATCAAACCCGGGCCTTCTTCCTTTGGCGGGCACTGACCCAATGGATCGGGGGTGTTGGTGTCATTGCCCTGTTTGTCGTCGTGCTGCCCCATTTGGGCGTGGGTGGCCGCCAACTCTTTGCCGCCGAGGCCTCGAGCGTGACCGCGAGTTCGGTGGCGCCAAAAATTCGGGATACGGCCACTCGAATCTGGTCTCTCTTCGCCTTCTTGACCCTGCTCTGCGCCGGGCTGTTGCACTTTGCTGCCGGCATGCCCCTGTTCGACTCCATCTGTCACGCGCTGACCACCGCCGCCGCCGGCGGTTTCTCCCCCAACCCGCTTTCCATTGCCGGCTATGCCAATCCAGCGATGTATCCAGGATGGAATCCCGTGATTGGTGAGTGGATCCTGACCGGCTTCATGGTCCTTGCAGGAATGAGCTTCCCCTTGTTGTGGTTGACCCTCTCCAAGAACCCCGGGGCCCTTCTTCGCGACGGGGAATTTCGTCTGTTTTTCCTGCTTCTCTTGGCAGCATCCGGACTCCTTTTCTTGCTCGGTGCCAGCGGCATGGAGGGCGAGGACGGATTTCGGACGGCTGCCTTCCAGACGGCAAGCCTGATGACCTCGACCGGCCTAGCGACGACGGATTTTGCCCTCTGGGCGCCCGGTGCACTGACGATCCTCATCTTTGTCATGCTTGTTGGTGGCTGTGCCGGAAGTGCCGCCGGTGGAGCCAAAGCGGGACGCATGCTCCTCGCCGGAAAATTCCTTTACCGGGAAATGACCCGCGTCATCCATCCGCGCGCCGTCATTCCCATCCGCATGGGGCACCAGGCAGTTTCGGAACGGGCCATGCGTGCGGTCCTAACCGTGGTCCTGCTCTATGTCGGAGGTTATTTCGTCCTGGGGAGCATCCTCGTGCTTTGCGGCCTGCCTTGGCTGGAGGGTTTTACGGCCGCTCTTTCCTCTCTCGGCAACATTGGCCCCGCATTGGGATCCGTGGGGCCCATGGCGAGTTTTGCTGAGTTGGAAAATATTCCCAAGTCCCTCCTGATCTTGGCCATGTGGGCGGGGCGCTTGGAAATCCTCACCATCCTTGCTCTGTTACACCCCGACATTTTGCGCCGCCTCTGCTGGCGCGACGGTTCTAAGTGATCACGCCGCGCGCTCGGGCGACGGCAACAAAGGCGGCGACGGCCTTCTCCAAGTGTTCGGGTTCATGGGCGGCTGAAATTTGCACCCGGATGCGGGCCTTGCCCCTGGGAACCACGGGGAAGGAAAAACCAACCACGTAAATCCCGTGCTGCAAAAGGTCCTCGGCCATTTCAGCGGCAAGATTGGCGTCCCCCAACATGATGGGAACAATGGGATGAACTCCCGGGCGAATGTCAAACCCAGCGGCCGTCATTTCCTGTCGAAACCAAGCCGTGTTTTTGGCCAGACGATCCCGCAACTCGGTCGTGGAATTCAAGCGATCCAGGACCGCAATGCTGGCCGCAACGATGGGAGGAGCCACCGAGTTGGAGAAAAGATAGGGCCGGGAGCGGTTGCGCAAGAGATCCACGATCATGCGTGAGGAAGAGGTCCAGCCCCCGCTGGCACCGCCGAGGGCCTTGCCCAATGTGGATGTCAAGATGTGGACTCGGCCCATCACCCCGCCGTGCTCATGGGTTCCACGACCATGCTCGCCCATGAATCCCGTGGAATGAGAATCGTCCACGTGGACGAGAGCGCCATAGCGTTCCGCAAGATCGCAAATCTCGGGGAGTTTGGCGAGAAAGCCGTCCATGGAGAAGACCCCGTCCGTAGAAATCAAGATGCGGCGGGAACCCGCGGCCTTGGCCTCTTCCAAACAGCGCTGCAAATCCACCATGTCGCAGTTCTTGAAACGAAATCGATTCGCCTTGCACAAGCGCACGCCATCGATAATCGAAGCGTGGTTCAATTCATCGGAGATGACGGAATCCTCGGGGCCAAGCAAGGTCTCGAACAGACCACCATTGGCATCAAAGCAACTGGTGTAAAGAATGCTGTCCTCAAAACCCAAAAATTCGGAGATGCGATCTTCCAGTTCCTTGTGAATCGTCTGGGTGCCACAAATGAAGCGCACGGAAGACATCCCAAAACCATGGCGATCCAAACTTTGACGCGCAGCATCTACGACAGCCGGGTCATCGGAAAGCCCCAAATAATTGTTGGCACAGAAATTCAGGACTTCCTGCGATCCCCCAGCCGAGATTTGCGCTCGAATGGTGGCCCCTTGAGGGCCCTCAATCACACGCTCCGATTTCCACAGGCCGGCGTCCCGGATTTCGGCCAATTCCGCGGCCAGACCAGCCTCGAACTCGGAGAGCACAGCTCGATCCAGGGAACTCAACCTTCCCCGTTTGCACCCACAGGTTGCCCGGTCAAGCGAGTGATTTGCTCTTCGGCGGACAGAATCTGGCGACGCAAGGCAGACTCCATTTCCTCCAGCGAAGTGACTTGGGTCTCGGCGGCCAGAAAATTCACGCGCAACTGATCCCGTCGGGCGCGGGAGTCCTGCAAGCGGGAGGCAACCTTTTCGAGTTGACCCATGGCACCATCGCGCTGATCATGCAATTGGTCGAGGATCTGATTTTGCACATCGACCAAATCGTTCGAAGGGGAGGAACAGGCAGCCAAAAGAAGAAAGGGAATGGGGAGGTATTTCATGGGGCTTCGCTAGGGGTGAACCGATGATTGTAGGCACTCAGGCGGAGGGGTCGAGAACAACTTTGTGGGCCTCGCCTTGGTCCAGGAGCTGAATTCCTTCCTGAAAGCCGGAAAGGGGCAGGCGGTGGGTGACGATATGGTCCACTTGCAGGCCACGAGCCAGGAGGGACAACATTTCCTCCCAAGTGCCATACATGCGACGGCCCAGGATTCCCTGCAGGCGGATGCCCTTGAAAATGGCATTGCGACTAAAACCGTGGATCGTCAGGTCGGAGGCCGCCGGAATCCCGAGCAGCATCATTTCTCCTCCGGGGTAAAGCAGTTCCAGACCGGAGTCAATTGCAGCAGGGGCACCACTCATCTCAAGGACAACATCGACCCCACCATCGCTGAACTCGAGAACTTTTTTCTCAAAATCAGCTTCGCGCGGATCGGAAGCCAAGATTGGGGTAGCGCCGGCCAGTGCCGCGGCCCAAGCCTGGGCGCGTTGCAAGTGGCCCGGGGCCACTTCAGTCAAGGTCAAACTGGCGGCACCCTCGAACTGGACCACGGCCGCAGCCATGGCCCCGATCGCGCCATAGCCGGAAACCAAAACATGGCGTCCCGCTACCGAGCGCGCCGACTGCACCGTGTGCACAGCATTGCCCAAGGCATCCAAAAAAGAACCCACTTCCAGGCTCACGATCTCCGGATCCAAGCGCACCAAGTTGGTCGTTGGTAGGACGACGTATTCGGCAAAACACCCGTCCTGGTGCAGGCCGGCAATTCGGGTGAGGCGACAGACATGAGCATTACCGGCCCGGCAAGCGCGACACTTGCCACAGACCAAATGCATTTCGGCGGATACAAACTCTCCTTCCTGCCAATCGGTGACTCCGGGCCCCAGAGAATCCACGAAACCACAAAACTCATGGCCAAGGATGACCGGGGGGCGCACCATGGAGGCAATCGAGGGATCCCAGTGAACAATGTGGCGATCCGTGCCGCAGATGGCCGTTCGTTCCACACGAATGCGAACCTCGCCAGGACCTGGATGGGGATCCGGATGGTGTTCCGAGAGGACGACAGCGCCAGCTTCGGGCCTGGCCATTTGAATGGCACGCATGAGAGGGCCCGCAAGGGGGCCCAGAAATTCTACCGGTAATCCTCAAAAGCGCGGTCAGAGAAGCTGGGCTCGCGCGAGGCCCCAACGGCCAGGGCCAAACCCAGCGCTAGCCCACCGGCCAACATGGAACTCCCTCCCCAGGAGACCAAGGGCAAGGGGAGGCCCGTGGCGGGCAGTAATCCCAGAGTCACCCCAACATTGATCACCATGTGAACGCCAAAATGGACCCCGACTCCAGCGACCACAAAGCGCGTAAAGGGGTCGCGATGGCGACGCGAGGCGGCAAGGGCAGCCAAGGCCAACCACCCGTAGAGGAAAAGGAAGGTGCTTGCCCCCACCAAGCCAAACTCCTCGGCGATGACGGGAAAAAGAAAATCATTGTGTCGCTCAGGCAAGCGATCCAATCGATTTTCGGGACCTTGCCCCCAACCGTATCCCGTCAGCCCGCCGCTTCCGACGGCCAATTTGGCGTGCCAAAGGTGATACCCCGCGTCGGCGCGCTCCTCTTGGGTCAAGGTGTCCTGACGCAACCAAACATCAATCCTCTCCAACTGATAATCCCGCACCAAGAACAGCGAGGCCGGAAACAAAAGGGTCGGCACGAGCAAATACCATTTCAGTTTGCGCCAGGAGGTTCCGGCGAACCAGGCCATGGCCAGAAACAGGGGCCCGAAGGTCAGGGCCGTTCCCAAGTCGGGTTGCAGGACCACCAAGCCGGCCGGAATGGCCACCAAACAAGCTGGCCGGATCAGTTCCCGGATGGTTTTGGGAGCCGGCCGATCCGCAAACCAACGGGCCAAGACCAGCAACACGGCCAATTTTGCCAACTCGCTGGGTTGAAGTTTGAAGCCGCCGCCCAAGTCCAGCCAACGGCGCGCGTGATTGGTGGCACGACCGGCCACCAAGACCAAGACCAACAAACCAACCGAAGAAATCCAAAGCGGCATGGCCATGTGGCGCCAGCGTTTGGCGCCCCAAGCGGCGGCCAAACAGGCGGCAATGGCCGCCGCACCCAAGCGAATCAAATGTCCGGTGGGGACCGGTCCCGGACCATGAATGCTCGCTTGGACCATGGCGCCAACGGCGGCCACCAAGACGGCGGCCAGGGCCAGGACCCAGTCCGCCCGCGCTAAAAAACGCCATGGGCGCAGAAAAAAGCGCCGGGTGGATTTTCTCATGGCATGAACTCCGGACCGACCCGCGCCAGAAAATCTTCCAAGACAAGGGTCGCCAGTTCACCGCCATGCAGATCCGCACCTTCGCAAAGGATCGAAACGGCCCATCGGGGTTCATCATGCGGAAAATAACCCGCAAACCAAGCATGCTTGAGCAGAGGTCGGTTGCGGGAATCCTTGCCGACCTGGGCCGTGCCGGTCTTGCCCGCAACACGCCAAGGAAACAAGGGATAATCCGGATCATGGGCCGTACCCGCAGGATGTTCCACCACTTGCACGAGGGCCCTCCGAAGGAGAAGGCGAAGGGATGAGGGCAAGGAAGGGACTTCTCGGCTGGCGGTCGTGCTTTTGCCTCCAATTTCCCGTACCAAGCGGGGCGTCCAAAGATCTCCGGTGGCCAACCAACCATAAAAGCGGGCCAATTGTAAGGGACTGGTCGTGATATGGGCCTGCCCAATGGCCAAGTGCATGGCCGGCACGCGTCCTTGGATTTCTTCTGGGGGTCGCAGATAATTTCCACCCCCTTCCAACAAACGATTGGGACCACCCAACTGAAAAACGCCGTCCTCATCCAAGGGCGAGGTCAATTCCAGGCCGCTGGGCTGACCAAAACCGAAACTTCGAGCACGGTGGTAAAGGGACTCGTAGCCGAGCGTATCTGCCAATCGATAAAAATAGATGTTGCAGGAATGACGAATGGCCTCAAGCATGGCGATGTCTCCGTGCACACCCTCGCAATGGAGAGGACGCCCCGCCGATCCAGAAAAGGACCAAACCCCATCGCAGCGCAGGGTCCGGTCCCACCACTGAGGATCCTGGGCCAGGGCCTCGACGGCGGCCACCAATTTGAAGGTGGATCCCGGATACGGAGTTTGTTCGGCGGTAGCACCACCGGCAAGTCCACGATGACGCAACGGGGAAAAGCGGCGATTCGAGGCCAGGGTGCCATAGGCCCAACGACGCTCTTCTTCCGTGTAGGAGGGTGCCGTGGCCAACACGGGAACGGTCCCATCCCGAAGATCCAAGAGAACAAAGCCACAGCGTGGCACTCGCGTTGCCTCGAGGGCATCCAAGCGGCCCTCCATGCGGAGCCGATGCCGGGCGATGCGATAGCCCGTGCGAATGGCCTCTTCGGCAGCCAACATCCAGTCCGTCTGCAGGGCCAAGCGGACCGGCAAGCCGTCCCGCGCCGGCGAAAAACCCAACTCCTCGACCTCCCCCCGATCCACCCGCAGGGCCTCCAACCAACCCCGCTGGCCCCGCAAGATATCCCGAAAGCGCCATTCAAGGCCGGAGGCAGCGACTCGTTCCCCTGGCAAGAGTTCGGTCTGACGAAGCCGGTCTCGAAGTTCTAGAAAGGCCCCTTCCTCACTGGCGGTGCGATCCAAGAGATGCGATAAGCGCCGATAGTCCCCTCGCAGTTCTCGGTAGTGCAACACCTCTTCGCGGGAAGGAGAGCGCAACCGACCCACCAAATGAGGTGACGAGTCCGGATCCAAGGTCCGCACCATGGTTTCCTGCGGATGGAGGCCAGGCCATTGGTTGACCTCCCGAGCGAGAAGATCCACCAAGGAAGGGGCAATCTCGCGACGCAGTCGAATCACGCGGTTGCGGTGCACATCCCGCACGACGCGGCGCCGAGCCCCCACCAAATCATTGGGCCGAGTGGTTTCGACATGGCGAAGAAGGGCACCGAGGGCATCAAAATGATGTTGCCGTACCCAGTCCTCACCCTTTGGGGCCTGGGTGAGACGGGAGCGAAGTTCCAGGAGGGTGTCTCCATCCGAGCGCAACTGCCAACGCTCCGCCAACCGTTGCATCAGTTGGGTATCGGATCCCCCGTCACGCAAACGATCCAAGACCTGCCAGGCCGTCAGGCCAAAGGCCCGACCGGCCGCTTCCCGCAGGGCGCGTTGCCGAACCCACCACTCCAAGCCCCGCCGTTCGGTCTCCAACTCCTCCATCAAGCCAGGCAATTCGGCCTCCAACCTTTGCCAATTTCGCTTGGATTCTGCAAGACGTTTCTGAAAAGAAGGGAGAGCAACTGGAAAAGCAAGACCAAAGGACTGCTCTCCATCCCGGCTCCAGGTCTGAATCTCAGCAACGCGCTCCTCCGGAATCCCAGCAAGCCTACGCAGATAAAAAAGAAAATCACCTTCGGTCCCCTCGGGCAAGGATGCCAAATGCTCGGGACGCACGGCCAGGAGAGCTGCGCCCAAAGAACTCGCGTGGCTCCAACAGGAAGCAAGTCCACCGGGTGCCTGCCCCAGCAGAGTCAAGGCCTCGAACAACTGACCCGCAAGATGACCGCGACGAAAGGCGCGATATTCAAAAACCAAGTCACAGGCCCTAATATCCTTGGCCAAATAGCGACCTTCCGCATCCAGAATTGGACCGCGGGCAAAGGGGACACTGCGTAAGGAACTGCGGGATCGTTGCGCCTCCCGCACCCAATGCTCATGCTCGAAGACCTGCAATTGCAAGAGCCGCAACCAGAGGATGACCATGCAAAAAAGGAAAATGGCGGCCACTCGAAAAAGACGAACTTGGCTCATGCGGTCCTCGCCCGTCCGGGCAGTGGGGGTGGCGCCAAGGCAAGACTCCAAAGCAGACCAGTCGCCGCAATTTGCCAAATGGCGAGGGGGGTCTCGTGCACGAGTCCAAAATGAGTGGCCGAAATCCGATCAAAAAAGAGAACCGGAAGAACCGAAAAACATCCCGTCAAGAAACGGGAAATGAAGCGGTCTTGGCGCAACAAACTGGCGGCAAAAGACCGCGCCAAAAGACCACTGCCAAACCCGGCCCAGGTGGCAAAGGGCGAGACCACCGTTCCCACGCAACGCAAAGAACCCAGGAAGAACACGAAGAGAAGGGTGCGGCCCTCCGTGACGCGAGGGATGGGAACCGCAAAGAGGAGGAGCAAAAACAACAAATCCGGGAAACAGCCGCCAAGGGGAATGGAGCGAAGGGTGGGCTGAGCAACGGCAGCAAAGAGAGCCACCGGGATCAAGATGGCCAAACGGATGGAATTCATTCGGCGACCACCTGCATGGGTTCCACCCAAGCGACCGGGGCCTCGGCCAAGGTTCCCAAGGGGAGTCCACGCGGCGCCGATTCCCAGCGCGAGGTGTAGTGCAGAGCGTGTTCGCCGGCATCTGCCGGATCCAGCAAGCGCTGGGAATCCGGGTCCCAAGCAAGGCCCTCGGCCCGGAGCACTGGCCCCGGACGCAGGACCCAAAGTTGGCGACCCTCCTGAGCAATCACCAATCCAGCCACGCGGTTTTGGGCCAGTACGGCCCCCCAAGGGTATTTTGATGCCGCGATCGCGCAGGCCACGGCATCTCCAAAGACCGCATCCCGGCGCAAAACGGGTCGAGCCGGACCCCGGTTGGCCCGCGACACCCTCGGTAAGTTGGCCGGCACGGCCCCCACGGCAACCCAGACTCGGCCCCCCGCGCCAAGGGGCAAACGAAGATCCAGGATGCGGTGAAAATCCCCACGGGCAAGATCCCCAAGTTCGCGCAACCAGCCCACTTCGAAACCGGCCCGGGCCAGGCCCGGGGGATCCTCTTGGCGCGGCCGCCAGAGTGCTGGCGCGTCGGGCACGGGGTCGGTACGAGGGCCGATGTAGGCAATGACCGGAGATTGGTGTCGGCCGCGGCCAATGGCAAGGGCCGAAAGGGCCCCGCCATCTTCCCCCACGAGGGCCAATCCCGTGCGACGATCCGCTGCCGAGGCCAAGACCACCCAAGAACGATCCTCCTCCACTGTTTCTAGACGGCCCAAGTAAGACCCGCCAAAAACGACCGGAAGGCCAGGAAAGAAACCCTGCGCAAGTCCGCCGGAAATCTGAAAATCCACTTCCGCTCGGGATAGTACGGGTGCCTCCAGCCAGGCCACCCCGGCAACGGAGGGCGGACTCCCCAAACGACGCTCCAACTCAGCAATGGAGGGCAAAAGGGCCCGAGTCGGCCCGGCGGCATGGACCGAAGGCCCCAAGAACCAACCGGCAAGAGGACGCAGACCCATCCCAAGAGGTTGCGTCAACCAGCGACCCCAAGCTTCCACGGAGGGGTGCGGCCATAGGGCCTGCAGAGCACAGAGGGAAAGAAGCCCGAGCATTCCCAGGACGCGACGGGTCCGATCCGCGCCCATGGCAGGATGACTCACCCCGAAATCAGCTGTCCTCGAGGCCCTCGGTCAGAACCGGGGCATACATATCCAAATTCTCAATGAACTTGGAAGTGCCGCGGACAACGGCCGTCATGGGGTCGGCGTCCACCCGGGTCGGAAGACCGGTGGCATTCTCCAAGTACTTGTCGAGACCGGGGAGGAGGGCCCCACCACCCACGCAAATGATGCCGGTTTCCAGGAGGTCGGAGCCAATTTCCGGGGGAGCCGCCTCGAGGCAGTCCAGCACCGCGCGCCCAATAGCATCCAAAGGCTCGCGAAGAGCGTCGCGAATTTCTTCGGAAGTGACCACCGCCTTGCGGGGGCGCAGACTGAGGGTGTCGCGCCCAGCAATTTGCAGGGACTTCTCCTGCTCCATGGGACTGGCCGAGCCTATGTTCTTCTTGATTTCCTCGGCCGTCTGGGGGCCTACTTGCAAATTGTGGTTCATGCGCAAGTAATCAATGATGGCCTCATCCATTTCATCGCCGGCCACCTTCACGGACTTCACGGACACGGGGCCGGAAAGGGAAAGGATGGCCACCTCGGTGGTGCCCCCACCGATGTCCACGATCATGGAGCCTTGGGCCTCGGTCACCGGCAGATCCACGCCCAACGCTGCGGCCATGGGCTCGTCCACCAAGAAGACCTTGCGGGCACCGGCACGCTCCGCGGAGTTGATGACCGCGCGTTGCTCGACAGTCGTGATCCCAGAGGGGACCGCGATCACGACCCTCGGCTTGACCCAACTGCGGCCCTCATGGGCCTTCCGCAAAAAGTAGCGGAGCATTTTTTCGGTGACTTCAAAGTCGGCAATGACCCCGTCCTTCAGGGGACGGACTGCGGCAATGTTGCCGGGTGTTTTGCCGAGCATTTTGTAGGCCTCGTCGCCAACACCCATGCCATCCAAGATGACTTCATTGGTGCCCTTGTAAACAGCGACGACCGAGGGTTCGTCCAGAATGATTCCCCGGTCACGACTCGCAACAAGTGTGTTGGCCGTACCGAGGTCGATGCCGAGGTCTTCGACTAGCG
The DNA here is from genome assembly GCA_964464385.1 of uncultured Planctomycetales bacterium. Taxonomy (GTDB): domain Bacteria; phylum Planctomycetota; class UBA1135; order UBA1135; family UBA1135; genus CAYXFZ01. The sequence goes on along the minus strand of CAYXFZ010000049.1, from coordinate 457 downwards.
AGAACCGCCCGAGGAGGAAGTCCATGGATTTGCAGGGAGGGGGTCAAACGCGCCCGAATGAGACGCTACCGGAGTCTACCGATCGGGATCCCGGAATCCTAGTGCGACAAGAAAGAAATTCCCCGTTCTCTGAGGAAATTGGAAATCAGGAATCCTGTAAAAACCTGCTGTTTGGGCCGGGGATCAGCCCTCGGAGGAAGCGTCGTACTTGTTGGCGAACATCCCTTCGCCGTAATGCAGGCCCTTTTCATACTGGATCAGAAGGATCGCAGCCAGAAGAAACAGCGCCGTCATCAACAGGAGAACGCTTTCCAAGGGCATGCCTAGTTTGGCCGCGGCATCCACGGGGACGCCCGAATCGGGACGAGAGGACTGCCTTTTCGGGCGAGGGGCCTTTTTGGCCCTCTTCTCTACTTTTTTCTTGGCGGGACGGCGTCGGGCGGCCATGAGAAAACTC